>NZ_JBMOWO010000096.1:0-79013 GCF_049310525.1 Pseudomonas sp. GZD-222 | reverse complement strand
CTTTGATACAGCGTACTTCTTCCCCCCCCCCCCCCCCCCCCTTCACCCCCCCCCCCCCCCCCCCCCCCCGCTCCCACAATTTCAGCCCTTATGTCGCTCCACCCAGTCGGCATACTTATCAATAAAGGTCTGCAAAAACGGACGAGTCTTCTCGGATAGCTTGCCACTCTCGTCGAACAGACTCGCCGCCCCACCGATATAGGCTTCCGGCTGCTGCATGCACGGCACATCGAGAAATACCAGTGACTGGCGCAAATGATGGTTGGCACCAAAACCGCCCACCGCACCGGGTGACACACTGATCACCGCCCCCGGTTTGCCACTCCAGGCACTCTGCCCATAGGGCCGCGACCCCACGTCGATAGCGTTCTTCAACACCCCTGGCACCGAACGGTTGTATTCCGGGGTGACAAACAGCACTGCATCACTGCTGCGGATCTGCTCGCGGAAGGTCTTGTAGGCTGCTGGCGGGTCGACATCAATGTCTTCGTTGTAGAGTGCCAGATCACCAATCTCGACGATGTTCAGTTTGAGGTTCGAGGGCGCAAGTTGCGCCAGCGCGTGGGCGACTTTGCGGTTGAAGGACGCCTTGCGCAAGCTGCCGACGACGACGGCTACCGAGTACACCTGGCTCATGGCAATTTCCTGACATGTAGGACAAAGGAACTTGTAGGTATAGATGATCCGCCCGACGCCTGAAGTTTTTTTCTACGCGAGCAAAACTTACCCGGCAAATCAGTGGTCTATGCCTGACAGAAAACTTTTAGAGGTTGCACGGTAAATGACAGCAGTACTGGTCGGACAGTTTCATGCACGGGACGCAGAAGGCCGTATCTACCCCGTTCATGAGTTCCAGGAAGCCACTCTCCAGGCCGACGGTAGTGCCGCCTCCTTGCCTATCACCACTTACAAACTGGCCATCGGTGACAAGGTCAATCACCTGGGCGACAACCGCTTCGAGCTGGCGCGCAGCGGCGTCGAGATCATTCGCATCCCTTGATGCAATCGACGGTATAAACCCGTCCTTGCGCCCGCGTTTCATGCTGCAGCCCGTGCACATCGGCGACAAAGCCAGGAAAGCCGCTGTCGAAGGCTGCGGCAAAGGCCAGGTAATCGATGATTGAGCGGGTCGCCTCGGTAAAGCGCTCACCCGGCATCACCAGCGGAATCCCCGGTGGGTAAGGCACCAGCATCACGGCAGCAATGCGTCCGAGCAACTGATCGATCGGTACCGCTTCCACCTCCCCGCGCACCATCCGGTCATAGGCATCGGCGGGTTTCATGACCACTTCCGGCAACCGTGTGAACAGGCGCTTGAGCTGCTTGGCGGTGGCATTGCTGCGGTAGCAGGCATGCAGTTGATCACACAGGTCACGCAGGCCCAGCCCTTGATAGCGCTGCGGGTCGAGCCTGGCGACACAAGGCAGGCTTTCGAGCAGATCGGTGTTGGCGTCGTAGCTGCGTTTGAACTCCAGCAGCTCGGTCAGCAAGGTGCTCCACTTGCCTTTGGTGATACCCATGGAAAACAGCACCAGGAAGGTATAGAGCCCGGTCTTTTCCACCACCAGGCCACGTTCCCAAAGAAACTTGCTGACCACCGCCGCCGGAATGCCGTGCTCGCTCAAGGCACCGCCGGCATTGAGCCCTGGCATCACAAGAGTGACCTTGATCGGGTCGAGCAACACATAGTCATCGCTCACCTCACCAAACCCGTGCCAATCCGCCTGCGGCTGCAACAGCCAATCGCCGGTGTTCACTTGTTGCACACCCTCGACTTGCGGTGGCTGCCAGATACTGAACCACCAGTCATCAGCGGCAATGTGCTGGCGCAAATTGGCCATGGCACGACGAAAGCTCAGGGCCTCGTCGAACATTTCCTGCATCAGCGAATGCCCGGCCGGCCCTTCCATCATCGTCGAAGCCACATCCAGCGAGGCAAGGATGCTGTACTGCGGTGACGTGGAGATATGCATCATGAAGGCTTCATTGAAACGATCACGGTCCAGTTGTCGTGCGCCGCCATCCTGTACATGGATCATCGAGGCCTGGCTGAAGGCGGCCAACAATTTGTGTGTCGAGTGGGTGCTGAACACCAGGGGGCTGTCGGCACTGCGTGAGGTGCCCATGGCATAGCGACCGGCAAAGAACGGGTGAAAGGCGGCATAGGCATACCAGGCTTCATCGAAATGCAGCACCTCGACACTGTTGCCCAGCGTCTGTTTGATCAGTTCGGCGTTGTAGCACAGCCCGTCGTAGGTGGAGTTGGTCACCACGGCCATTTTCACCTTGGGCGCCCGCCCCTGGGTCAGCGGGTTGGCCTGGATCTTGGCGCGAATAGACTCGGGGCTGAACTCGCTCAGCGGAATCGGCCCGATGATGCCCAGTTCATTGCGTTCAGGGCACAGGTACAAGGGAATCGCACCGGTCATGATGATGGCGTGCACCACCGATTTGTGGCAGTTGCGATCCACCAGCACCAGGTCATCGCGCCCCACCATCGAATGCCAGACGATCTTGTTGGCTGTGGAAGTGCCATTGATCACGAAGAAGGTGTGGTCGGCGCCAAAATTCTTTGCCGCACGGGCCTCAGCTGCCGCCAGCGGGCCGGTGTGATCCAGCAACGAGCCCAGTTCGGGTACCGAGACCGAGAGATCCGAACGCAGGGTGTTTTCGCCAAAAAACTGGTGAAACGCCAGCCCCACCGGGCTTTTGCGATAGGCCACACCGCCGCCGTGCCCTGGGGTGTGCCAGGAATAGTTGGACTGTGCGGTGTGCTGTACCAGCGCTTTGAAAAAGGGCGGCAGCAAGCCATCCAGGTAGTTATGTGCTGCTCGCGCCACTTGCCGCGCCAGAAACGGCACGGTGTCTTCGAACAGGTAGAGAATGCCGCGCAGCTGGTTCAGCTCGCTCATCACATCGGCCGGTGCATTTTCCAGAGTCACCTGCTCGCCCAGGGCGAAAATCGGCAAGTGCGGCGCCCGCAGCCGGGCCAGGCGAATTAGCTCGACCATGTTTTGCAGCAAGTGAGTGTTCTCACCAGCGCCTTCCGCGGCAATCAGCAAGCACGCCAGGCCGTGATGGGTCGAGGCAACCAGACGGCCCTCGGCGTAATCAATGGCGGGAAGAATGGTGAAACCGTCCTGGGCCAGCTCCTGGGCAATGCCGCGCACGCGTTCGCCCGCTACCGTGTCAGCCTTGATATCACGGTGAACGATCAGAACAGGGAACTTGAGGTCCTTGTACATGAGGGGGCGCTTGCTCCGAATGACAGGTCGGTCATTTCAGGGTAGAAGCTCGCCAGCCCCCTTGCGCGGCAATCTGCCTCAGTTGGCCTCGGACAACTGCTGCCACAACGCCGGGCCACCGGCTGATTTGGCAATGGCTTCCAGACGCGCCACGTGCGCCTCGAGCTCCTGCTCGGTGGCGGCAATGATGCGTCCAGGCTGGCGCCCGGTCAGGCGACGGACTTCGCTGCCGCGGCTCGCTTCACTGTTTTCCTCGCCATCTGCACCCTGCCCGGCCAGCGACAGGCTGGTCTGGCCACCGGTCATGCTCAGGTAGACGTCGGCCAACAGCTCCGAGTCGAGCAACGCGCCGTGCAATTCACGGCCAGAGTTGTCGATGCCGTAACGCTTGCACAACGCATCGAGGCTGTTGCGCTGCCCCGGGTGCCGCGAGCGGGCCATCATCAGGGTATCGAGGATGGTGCAGTGCTGGGAAATATCGGCGCGGTCGTGCTGGCCGATCAGGGCGAATTCGTTGTTGATGAAGCCAACGTCGAACGCCGCGTTATGGATGATCAGCTGGGCGCCCTGGATGAAGTCGAAAAACTCATCGGCCACTTCGGCAAATCGCGGCTTGTCGATCAGGAATCCGTCAGTGATACCGTGGACGCCGATGGCGCCTTCGTCACTTTCGCGATCCGGTTGCAGATACACGTGAAAGTGTCGCCCGGTCAGGCGGCGGCCCATCAGTTCGACACAACCGATTTCGATGACCCGGTGGCCATCGGTGACCGGCATACCTGTGGTTTCGGTGTCCAGGACGACCGACCTGTTGCTTTGACTCTCCACGCCGGTGGTCTCCTGTCGCGTACAGCTTGTCTGGTAATAGCCGGCCATTCTACCTCAGCACGCGGCCGAGTGGCGGCTGGTGTGCTCAGCGCAGCCCGCGCACCTCGTCAACGCCACGGTTGGCCAACTGGTCGGCGCGCTCGTTGCCGTGGTGGCCGATGTGTCCGCGCACCCATTTCCAGGTCACTTTGTGGCGCCCGACCTGTTCATCGAGCAATTTCCACAGGTCGGCGTTTTTCACCGGTTCCTTGGCAGCGGTTTTCCAACCGCGCTTCTTCCAGTTGACCATCCACTCGTTGATGCCTTTCATCACGTACTGCGAGTCCGTGACCAGCAGCACTTCACACTCACGCTTGAGCGCTTCGAGGCCTTTGATCGCCGCCATCAGTTCCATGCGGTTGTTGGTGGTCTCGGGCTCGCCACCCCACAATTCTTTCTCGACGCCTTTGCAGACCATCAACACGCCCCAGCCGCCCGGACCAGGATTGCCCTTGCAGGCGCCATCGGTAAAGATCTCGACGCTATCGCTCATTTACAGCCTTTTCATCAATGATTGGGTCCGGCGCCCTGGGGCCCGGAACTCAGTGTTCGGAATGGCGTCGATTGACCTTGGCCATCGGCAATGGCAGCAGTTTGCCCATAGGCTCACGACGCTCCAGACGCAGTGGCCGCAAGCCGACCACCATCTTGCGTGCCACCAGCAGGTAGACGCCGCCACCGGCACCTTGCCAGCCACCGGCGACCCGCTCCCAACCGGCAAGGCGCTGTTGCCAGGCCGGGGACGCGAGCGGCGGACGATAGCACCCGAAGCGGCGTTTCTCCAGCGCGAAACCCAGCAAGTTCAGCCAGTCGCCAACCCGTGACGGGGAGATGCAGCGCGCCTTGCGCAGGGCATCATGGGCAAACACCCGGCGGACTCCCCAACTGCTCCACGGGTTGATGCCGATGATCAACAGGTGCCCGCCCGGCCGTACGCTGCTGGCAGCCTCTCGCAGCAGGCCGTGGGGAGACAGGCTGAAATCCAGGCCATGCTGCAGCACCACAACATCGGCGGCATGTTCGCTCAGCGGCCAGGCCTGTTCTTCACAGACGATTTCAACCCCCGGCAACGGCGCGCCCAGGCGCACGTTGCGTTGCACTTGCGGGGCCTTGGGCGGCGCCTCGGCACAGGGGCCGTAGTGCACCAGGTATCCGCCGAAGTAACGCCCCAGCTCTTCCTCGAGCAGGCGTTGCTCCTCGTGAAGCATCAACTGCCCCAGGGGGCCGGCGAACCAGTCGCGGGCCAGGCTGATCAGCGCCAGCCACTGCGGATCGGCCTGGGCGAAGGCTTGATCGGTCATTGCAGTCTCCCTTGAAGGTTCTCGACAGCGTGCATAGCTACTAAGATGCACCCATGTCCAACGTTTGGCGAATCGCACCATGATACAGATCGATGCCCTACCCGCTTTCACCGATAACTACATCTGGTTGTTACAGGATTCTGCCAACCAGCGTTGTGCGGTGGTCGATCCGGGCGATGCAGCACCGGTGCTGGCCTGGCTCGAAGACCATCCGGGCTGGCAACTGAGCGACATTCTGGTCACTCACCACCACCACGATCATGTCGGTGGAGTCGAACAACTCAAAGCAGCCACCGGTGCTCGGGTGTGCGGCCCGGCGCAGGAACGCATCCCAGGCCGTGACCTGGCCCTCGACGACAACGCAAGCGTGCGCGTGCTCGGGCTGGATTTCCAGATCATTGCGGTACCCGGACACACCTTGGGACACATTGCCTATTATTGCGGGCAAACCGCCACTCCGCTGCTGTTCTGTGGCGACACACTGTTTGCCGCAGGCTGCGGCCGTCTGTTCGAAGGTACCCCCGAGCAAATGCACCATTCCCTCGAGCGCCTGGCGGCCTTGCCGGCCGAGACCCTGGTGTACTGCACTCATGAATACACCCTGAGCAACTTGCGCTTTGCCCGGGCAGTGGAGCCCGAAAACCAGCACATTGCCCAACGTTTTGACGACGTTACCCGCCTGCGGGAACACGATCGCATCTCGTTGCCATCAACCCTGGCACTGGAAAAGCTCACCAATCCCTTTTTGCGCACTACCGAAACATCCGTTAAAGAAAAATTAGACGAACGGAGCCCCCTGAAAACCCCCACTCCAAGTGCTGTTTTTGCTGGGTTGCGGGCTTGGAAGGACAGGTTCTAAACAGCCGCTGCTAGGTCCTGGAAGTTCTCAAAGGTTGACCGCAGAGGGGCTGCTTTCTAGAATCGCCCGACATTTTTGCCCGGAACTTTGTCCCAGCCAATGTCGTCGAATAGCCGCAGAACCTTCAATTCCGTCGCCCTGACGCGCCTGGCCCAAGCCAGTGCGCTGGCCCTGGCCGCCACCCTGGTGGGCTGCCAGAGCACCCGTCAGCTCGACGAATCCGAGAGCGTTCGCGCGCACAACTACCAGGCCCGGATGAAGCAGAAGCCGGTGTTCGTCCCGGTCAAACAGGCCGAGCAGGCGCCTCAGGATGTCTGGGAGCGCATGCGCCAGGGCTTCGCCCTGCAGGACGACATGGCGGTCAACCCGCGCATCGAACAGCAACGCCTGTGGTTCGCCAGCAACCCTTCGTTCCTGGAAACCGCCGGCGACCGTGGTAGCCTGTACATCCATTACATCGTCGAGCGTCTCGAAGAGCGCAACATGCCGCTGGAACTGGCTTTGCTGCCAGCCATCGAAAGTGCCTACAACCCGATGGCCTACTCCCGGGCCCATGCGGTGGGACTGTGGCAGTTCATTCCGTCCACGGGTCGCCATTTCAACCTGCGCCAGACCCGCTTCTACGATGGCCGTCGCGACATCACCGCTTCGACCAATGCCGCACTGAACTACCTGAACCGTCTGCATGACATGTTCAACGGTGACTGGCTGCTGGCCCTGGCCGCCTACAACGCGGGTGAAGGTACCGTCAGCCGGGCCATCGAGCGTAACGAAAGACTCGGTCTGCCCACCGACTACTGGAACCTGCCGCTGCCCAAGGAAACCCGCGACTATGTGCCCAAGCTGCTGGCCCTGTCGCAGGTAGTGATGACGCCGCAGGCCTACGGCGTGAACCTCAACCCGATCGCCAACGAGCCTTACTTCGAAGCCGTCGCCATCAACGACCGCCTGGACCTGTCGCGGGTCGCCGAGCTTGCCGAGATCGACGAAGACGAGCTGTTCCAGCTCAACCCGGCCTTCAAGAAACGCATGACCGTCGATGGGCCCAAGCAACTGCTGGTACCCACCGCCAAGGCACAGTTGCTGACCACCAGCCTGTCGAACATGAAGCCCGAAGAGCTGCTTTCACTGCAGCCGAAAAAGGCCGTGTTCGAAGCGGCACTGGCCGAAGCCACGCCTCGTACAACCACAACCCGCAGCAGCCGTTACCGGGTAAAACGTGGTGACAGCCTGGGCAGCATTGCCAAGGCCAACAAGGTCAGCGTCAAGGATCTGCAGCGCTGGAACAAACTGTCCGGCCATGGCCTCAAGGCGGGACAGACCCTGGTCATGCAGAGCACCCAGGCGGTGCAGGGCAAGGACCAGAAAAAATCCACCCAGTACAAGGTGCGCAAGGGCGACTCCTTGTACCTGGTGGCCAAGCGCTTCAATGTCGAGATGCAACACCTCAAGCGCTGGAATCCTCGCAGTGGTCATGCCCTCAAGCCAGGCCAGACCCTGACCGTCTACCTGCCGCACTGAGCACCAGGCTCCGAGGCGTAACCCGGAGCCACCTTCACCGTCCTGGCGGGCCTCTTTTTCCAGCCGATACAAGCTGTTACTGTAGCTGGAATAAAGCCCAAGCCTGGATCGGATCGCCGACTTGATACGCCCCCTCCTGCTGCTGTCATTCAGCCTGGCCTTGAGCTTTCCCGCGGGCGCAACAATCAGCGAAAGCCACGGTTACGCCCAGTTCGGCACGCTCAAGTATCCAGCCAAATTCACCCACTTCGACTGGGTCAATCCGCAAGCGCCCAAGGGCGGCACCTTGCGCGCCATGGCATTCGGTACGTTCGACACCCTCAACCCCTATACCTTCAAGGGCTCAAGCCCGGTCACCACGCCCAATTTCCTTCAATACGGCGTGAACGAGCTGAACGAAACCCTGATGGTGGGCACCGGTCAATACGATCCTTCGGGTGACGAACCGACGTCGAGCTACGGCCTGATTGCCGGCTCCGTGGAGTACAGCGAGGACCGCAGCTGGGTGGTGTTCAACCTGCGTCCGGAAGCTCGCTTCCATGACGGCCATCCCATCACCGCCAGCGATGTGGCGTTCTCCTATCGCACCCTGCTCAAGGAAGGCCATCCGATCTACCGCACCAACCTGCAGGAAGTGAAACGGGTCGACATTCTCAACCCGCGGCGCATCCGCTTCGTCTTCAAGCGCGCAGGCAATCCTCTGCTGATTCTGCGCATGGGCGAGATGCCGGTGCTGCCAGCGCACTACTGGAAAGGTCGTGATTTCAAGGCCACCACCTTCGAGCCACCACTGAGCAGTGGCCCCTATCGCATCACCCAGGTCCAGCCGGGGCGACGCCTGGTGTTCGAGCGGGTCAAGGACTACTGGGGCAAGGATCTGGCGGTCAACCGCGGCAAATACAACGTCGCCCGTGTCGAGTACGAGTTTTACCGTGACAGTGCAGTGGCCTTCGAAGCGTTCAAGGCGGGCGAGTTCGACATTTACATCGAGCACCAGGCGAAGAACTGGGCCAATGGCTACAACTTTCCGGCAGTACGCCGTGGTGAGGTCATCAAGGCGCAGATTCCGCACAAGATCCCGACCCAGACTCAGGGCCTGTTCATGAACAGCCGCCGCGCGGCCTTCAGCGATGCCAGGGTCCGCCAGGCGCTGGGACTGATGCTGGATTTTGAGTGGACCAACCGCGCGCTATTCAGCAGTGCCTACCGCCGCGCCAGCAGCTACTACCCCAACAGCGAATTCGCCGCCAGCGGCCTGCCCGTCGGAAAGGAGTGGCTGCTGCTCGCCCCCTACCGCGATCAGTTGCCGGCGGCACTGTTCAGCGAGCCCTACAAGGTCAGCCACACCGACGGACGCGGCATCAACCGCCAGACCCTGCGCCAGGCCCTGAACTTGCTGGCCCAGGCCGGCTGGAAGCTCAATGGCCAGCGCTTGCTCGACAGCAAAGGCAATCCCCTGAAGCTCGAACTATTGCTGGTCAACCCGAACCTTGAGCGGATCCTGCAACCTTATGTCGAAAATCTCGCCAGCATTGGCATCGATGCGCGCTTGCGTACGGTGGACCGGGCCCAGTACAAACAACGCCTGGACCAGTTCGACTTCGACATGATTCTGATGACCCTGAACCAGACCCTCAGTCCGGGCCTTGAGCAATGGCTGTACTTTCATTCCAGCCAGGCGTCGACCAAGGGCAGCAAGAACTATGCTGGGGTCAAAGATCCGGTGGTCGATCACCTGCTCGACACCCTGCTCGCCGCCCAAAGCCGCGATGAACAAGTGGCAGCGGCGCGTGCCCTGGACCGGGTATTGCTGTGGCAGTACTACATGATTCCCAACTGGTATCTGGACAATCACCGCCTGGCCTACCGTAACCGGTTCGCCTTCGTCACCACGCCGCCCTACACCCTGGGGCTCAACAGCTGGTGGATCAAGCCTTCGGAGAACGCCCAATGATGTCACTGTCCAGTCTGCGTCTGACGGCCTGCGCCCTGCTATTGGGCTGCTTGAGTGCCCAGGCACTGGCGGTCCCGCAACACGCCCTGACCCTGTATGACGAGCCACCGAAGTACCCGGCCGATTTCAAACACTTCGACTACGTCAATCCCGATGCCCCCAAAGGCGGCACCTTCCGCCAGGCCGGTTTCGGTGGATTCGACAGCCTGAACCCATTCATCAACAAGGGTGTACCGGCCGATGACATCGGCCTGATCTACGACACCCTGATGACCCAGAGCCTGGATGAGCCATTCACCGAGTACGGCCTGGTAGCCGGCAAGATCGAAAAGGCCCCGGACAATAGCTGGGTACGCTTCTACCTGCGCCCTGAAGCGCGCTTCCACGACGGTCATCCGATCCATGCCGAAGATGTGGTGTTCACCTTCAACACCTTGATCAAGAGCGGTGCTCCGCTGTTTCGCGGCTATTACGCCGACGTTGCCGAAGTCATCGCCGAGGACCCGCAACGGGTGTTGTTCAAGTTCAAGCACAGCAACAACCGCGAACTGCCACTGATCCTCGGCCAGTTGCCGGTGCTACCCAAACACTGGTGGGAAAGCCGTGACTTCACCAAGGGAAATCTCGAAATCCCGCTGGGGAGTGGCCCGTACAAGGTCACCGAGGTGAAGGCCGGACGTTCGATCCGTTATGAACGGGTCAAGGACTACTGGGGCAAAGATCTCGCGGTCAATCGCGGCTTCTACAACTTCGACATAATGACCACCGACTACTACCGCGACAGCACCGTCTCCCTGGAAGCCTTGAAGGCCGGTCAGTTCGACTACCGCCTGGAAACAGCGGCAAAAAGCTGGGCCACCGCCTATGACGTGCCCGCCGTACGCGAGAAACGCCTGATCATGGAAGAGCTGCCCAATGGCAACCCGACCGGCATGCAGGGTTTTGTCTTCAACATTCGCCGTCCGGTGTTCCAGGATGTCCGCGTACGTGAGGCGCTGAGCCTGCTGCTGGACTTCGAGTGGACCAACAAGCAACTGTTCAACGGTGCCTACACACGTACCGGTAGCTATTTCGAAAACTCGGAAATGGCGGCCAAAGGCCTGCCCTCAGCAGCCGAACTGAAACTTCTCGAGCCGCTACGCGGCAAAATTCCCGAACAGGTCTTTACCCAGGCGTTTGCCAATCCGATCACCGACGGCAGCGGCATGATCCGCGAACAACAGCGCAAGGCTTACAAACTGCTGCAGGAAGCCGGCTGGCGCATTGTCGATGACAAGATGGTCGACACCCAGGGCAAACCGGTGTCGATCGAGTTTCTTCTGGCCCAGACCGAGTTCGAGCGAATCCTGCTGCCATTCAAGCGCAACCTGGCCGACCTCGGTATCGACCTGGTGATTCGCCGGGTCGACGTCTCCCAGTACATCAACCGCCTGCGCTCGCGTGATTTCGACATGATCGTCGGCGGCTACCCGCAGTCCAACTCGCCCGGCAACGAGCAACGCGAATTCTGGCAGAGCGCCGCCGCCGACAACCCGGGCAGCCGCAACTTCATCGGCCTCAAGGATCCGGCCATCGACGTTCTGGTCGAAGATCTGATCAATGCCGACTCCCGGCAGAGCCTGATCGAGGCCTGTCGCGCCCTGGACCGGGTGCTGCAGTGGGGCTATTACGTGATTCCCAACTGGCACATCAAGACCTGGCGGGTTGCCTACTGGAACCACATTGGCCACCCGAAGGTATCGCCCAAGTACGACATCGGCATCAACACCTGGTGGATCAAGCCTGACGTAGAGCCAGCGGTGCCACTGACACCTGCAGCCGCTACGCCACCGACCGAAGGGGCGTACTAGCATGCTGGCTTATATCTTTCGTCGCCTGTTGCTGATCATCCCGACCCTGCTGGGCATCCTGATCATCAACTTTGTGATTATCCAGGCCGCCCCCGGCGGACCTGTCGAGCAGATGATTGCCAAGCTCGAAGGCTTTGAGGGTGCCACCAGCCGCATCGCCGGTGGCGGTGCCGAGGTTTCCGTGGCCGGCTCCAACTACCGCGGCGCACAGGGCCTGGATCCGGCCCTGATCAAGGAAATCGAGAGGATGTACGGCTTCGACAAGTCGGCGCCGGAACGCTTGTGGATCATGATCAAGAACTACGCCCGGCTGGATTTCGGCGACAGCTTTTTCCGTGACGCCAAGGTTATCGACCTGATCATCGAAAAGATGCCGGTGTCGATCTCCCTGGGCCTGTGGAGCACCCTGATCATGTACCTGGTGTCGATCCCCCTGGGGATTGCCAAAGCCACTCGCCATGGCAGCCATTTCGACGTCTGGACCAGTTCGGCAATCATCATCGGTTACGCGATTCCGGCGTTCCTGTTCGCCATCCTGCTGATCGTGCTGTTCGCCGGTGGCAGTTACCTGGACTGGTTCCCCTTGCGCGGCCTGACCTCGAACAATTTCGATGAACTGAGCACGGGCGGCAAAATCCTCGATTACTTCTGGCACCTGGTGCTGCCTGTCACCGCACTGGTGATCGGCAACTTCGCGACCATGACGCTGCTGACCAAAAACAGCTTCCTCGACGAGATCAACAAACAGTATGTGGTCACCGCCAAGGCCAAGGGTTTGAGCCCGAACCGGGTGCTCTATGGCCATGTGTTCCGTAACGCCATGCTGCTGGTGATCGCAGGCTTCCCTTCGGCCTTCATCGGCATCTTCTTTACCGGCTCGCTGCTGATCGAGGTGATTTTCTCCCTCGACGGCCTGGGCCTGATGAGCTTCGAAGCAGCGATCAACCGCGATTACCCGGTAGTCTTCGGCACCCTGTTCATCTTCACCCTGCTGGGCCTGGTGGTGAAACTGATCGGCGACCTGACCTACACCCTGGTCGACCCGCGTATCGACTTTGGCAGCAGGGAGCACTGAGATGAATTTGTCCCCTCTCAATCGCCGGCGCTTCGAGCGCTTCAAGGCCAACCGCCGTGGCTGGTGGTCGCTATGGCTGTTCCTGATCCTGTTCGGCCTGAGCCTGGGCGCGGAACTGATCGCCAACGACAAGCCCCTGGCTGTGCGCTACGACGGCGAGTGGTATTTCCCGGCTCTCAAACGCTACCCGGAAACCACCTTCGGCGGCGAGTTTCCGCTCGAGGCCAACTACAAGAGCCCCTACATCCGTGAATTGCTGGCCGCCAAGGACAGCTGGGTGCTCTGGGCGCCCATCCCCTTCAGCTACCAGAGCATCAACTACGACCTCAAGGTACCCGCTCCCGCGCCACCTTCGACACAGAACTGGCTGGGCACCGACGACCAGGGAAGGGACGTGCTCGCCCGGGTGATTTATGGCTTTCGCATCTCGGTGCTGTTTGCCCTGACCCTGACCATTCTCAGTTCGATCATCGGTGTGATTGCCGGCGCCCTGCAGGGTTTCTATGGGGGTTGGGTCGACCTGATCGGCCAACGCTTCCTGGAGATCTGGTCAGGCCTGCCGGTGCTCTACCTGTTGATCATCCTCGCCAGCTTCGTGCAACCGAACTTCTGGTGGCTGCTGGGCATCATGCTGCTGTTTTCCTGGATGAGCCTGGTGGATGTGGTGCGCGCCGAGTTCCTGCGCGGGCGCAACCTTGAGTACGTGCGTGCCGCGCGGGCGCTGGGGATGCAGAACGGTGCGATCATGTACCGGCACATCCTGCCTAACGCGATGATCTCGACCATGACCTTCATGCCGTTCATTCTCACTGGCGCCATCGGCACCCTGACGGCCCTGGATTTTCTCGGCTTCGGCCTGCCGCCCGGCGCACCCTCGCTGGGTGAACTGGTGGCCCAGGGCAAGTCCAACCTGCAAGCACCCTGGCTGGGTATAAGCGCGTTCGCCGTGCTGGCCCTGATGCTCAGCCTGCTGGTGTTCATCGGCGAGTCCGCCCGCGATGCCTTCGACCCGAGGAAATGACATGAGCAATGAAACCTTGATCGAAGTGCGTGATCTGGCTGTCGAGTTCATCTCCGGCGAACAGGTTCAGCGCGTAGTCGAAGGTGTCAGCTTCGACATTCGTCGCGGTGAAACCCTGGCCCTGGTCGGCGAAAGCGGCTCGGGCAAGTCGGTCACCGCGCACTCGATTCTGCGCCTGCTGCCCTACCCCTTGGCCCGCCACCCCAGCGGCAGCATCCGCTACGACGGACGCGACCTGATGACCCTGGACGAAAAGCATATGCGCCACATCCGTGGCAACCGCATCGCGATGATCTTCCAGGAGCCGATGACCTCGCTGAACCCCTTGCACAGCATCGAAAAGCAGATCAACGAGATACTCCTGTTGCACAAGGGCCTGCGCGGCAAGGAGGCCACTGCAAGGACGCTGGAGCTGCTTGACCTGGTAGGCATCCCTGAGCCACACAAACGCCTAAAAGCCCTGCCACACGAGCTCTCAGGCGGCCAGCGGCAGCGTGTGATGATTGCCATGGCCCTGGCCAACGAGCCGGAGCTGCTGATTGCCGACGAACCGACCACGGCGCTGGACGTCACCGTTCAGCTGAAGATTCTCGAATTGCTCAAGTCGTTGCAGGCGCGTCTGGGCATGGCCCTGCTGCTCATCAGCCATGACTTGAACCTGGTCAAGCGTGTTGCTCACCGTGTGTGTGTGATGCAGCGTGGCTGCATCGTCGAGCAGGCTGATTGCGCGACCCTGTTCCACAGCCCGCAGCATCCCTACACGCAGATGCTGCTCGGCGCCGAGCCCAGCGGCGGCCCGGCCGGCAATCCGCCAGGCGCGCCAATGCTGGAGGTCGAAGACCTGCGCGTCTGGTTTCCGATCAAGAAGGGCCTGCTGCGGCGCACCGTGGATCACGTCAAGGCCGTGGACGGGATCAACTTCAGCCTGCCCCAGGGCCAGACCCTGGGGATCGTTGGTGAAAGCGGCTCGGGCAAATCCACCCTGGGCCTGGCGATCCTGCGCCTGCTCGGCAGCCAGGGCGCCATTCGCTTCCAGGGCACCGCGCTGCAGGACCTGAATCAGCAACAGGTCCGACCACTGCGTCGGCAGATGCAAGTTGTCTTTCAGGACCCCTTCGGCAGCCTCAGCCCACGTATGTGTGTCAGCGATATCGTCGGCGAAGGCCTGCGCATTCACCGCATCGGTACAGCCGAAGAACAGGAGCAGGCAATCATTGCTGCGCTGAAGGAGGTTGGCCTCGACCCCCAGGCTCGCCACCGCTACCCCCATGAGTTTTCCGGCGGCCAGCGCCAGCGCATCGCCATCGCCCGGGCACTGGTGCTCAAGCCGGCGCTGATCCTGCTGGACGAGCCCACCTCGGCCCTGGACCGCACCGTGCAACGACAGGTGGTCGAGTTGCTGCGCTCGCTGCAAAGCAAATACAACCTGACCTATCTGTTCATCAGTCATGACCTGGCTGTGGTCAAGGCGCTGAGTCATCAGCTGATGGTGGTCAAGCAAGGCAAGGTGGTGGAGCAAGGGATGGCAGAGGACATCTTCGCTGCACCGCAACATGCCTACACCCGGCAGCTGCTGGAGGCAGCTTTCCTGGCTCCGGTGGGAGGGTCTTTGCCTCGGGGGGGGGGGGGGCGGACAGCCTCTCCTCGCGGCCAAACCCCGCTCCTACCGGGTTCCACTATCGATGGGGAGACACCGTAAACAGAAAAGGCCGCATGAGCGGCCTTTTCTGTTTCAAGCGCGGATCACTCAGTAGCGAGTGATGTCCGCCTTGGCTTCCAACTGCTTGCGGTAAGCGGCGAAGTCCTGCTGACCGGCACGCGAAGCGAGGAAGCGGCGATAGGCCGATTTCTCTTCATCGGTGGCAGTAGCACCTTCGTTGACACCATTGAGGCGCAACACCACCAGGCTGCCATCGTTGAGCGTTACGCTGCTGTACACCGGCTTGTCTTTAGCTTCCGGCTTGCTCATGCGGAACACTGCCTGCAGCTCGACCGGATCAATGCCTTCCTGGCTGCGCGAGACCGCCTCCTGAACCTTCCAGCTCTGACCTTCTTGGGTAATGCTCAGCGGGATGCTGCCGTCGCGCAGACCGGCAATCAGTGCGTCAGCCTTGGTTTTCAGGGCAGCAGTCGCCTGCTCTTTGGCCAGGTGCTTGCGGATGCTCTCAGACACCACGTCCAGGCCCAGTTGCTCAGGCTTGAGGTGCTCTTTGACGCGCAGGACCACGATGGTTTCCGGGTCCAGTTCGATGGCGGTGCTGTTGGCACCCTCTTCCAGCACTTCAGCGCTGAACGCAGCCTGGATCACGGCACGGTTGGCGGTGATACCTTCGCCGCCCTCACGACCGAACGCCGGTGCGGTCTGCACCTTCAAGCCCAGTTCCTGAGCTGGCTGAGCCAGGTCGGACGCTTCAAACGCAGAGTCTTCCAGTTGCTTGGTCACTTCGACAAAGCGCTGTTCGACTTGCTGGGTCTTGAGCTCACGGCTCAGCTTGTCTTTGAGGCTGGCGAAGCTCGGCACTTCAGGCGCCTGCACGTCCAGCAACTTGATCAGGTGAAAACCGTAGTCCGTGCGAACCGGAGCCGAGACCTGGTCCTTGTTCAGCGCATACAGCGCCTCTTCAAAGGCTGGATCGTAGACGCCCTGCCCGGCATAACCAAGGTCACCACCGTTGTTGGCCGAACCTGGGTCCTGGGAGAATTCCTTGGCCAGGGTGGCAAAGTCTTCGCCTTTGGCCAGACGCTGCTGGATCTCTTCGATCTTCGCCTTGGCCTGGGCCTCGTTCACCTTGTCGTTGACTTCGATAAGGATGTGCGCGGCATGACGCTGCTCGGCCAGGTTGGCGATTTCTTTCTCATACATCGCCTTGAGCTCGTCTTCATCGACAGTGACCTGGTCAAAGAAGGCCGATTTTTTCAGCTCGATGTAGTCAACAACGACCTGGTCCGGGCTCATGAACTCTTTGGCATGGGCATCGTAGTGCGCCTTGATCTGCTCGTCGGTGACCTTGATCGCAGCCGGGTCGGCCTTGAACGTCAGCGAAGCGAAATCACGGGTCTGCTTTTCCAGGCGGGCGAAAGCATTGACCTGGTCATCGGTGACGAAGCCGCTGCCGGCCAGGCCAGCACGCAGTTGACCGATGAGCATTTCCTGAGCCAGCATTTCGCGGAATTGCAGACGGCCGTAGCCCATCTGGCGAATCACCTGGTCGAAACGCTCGGCGCTGAACTTGCCATCGACCTGAAACTCAGGGGTCTGCAAGATCAGTTGATCAAGGGCCGCCTCGGAGAAGGCGAATTTGGCGTCTGCGGCGCCCTGAAGCAGCAGTTTGCGGTCGATCAGCCCTTTGAGCGCCGCTTCACGCAGCATGTTCTCGTTGAGCAGCGACGGATCAAAATCCTTGCCCAGCTGTTGCATCAGCTGCCGACGTTGCATGTCGACGGCCTGGCTCAGCTCGTTCTGGCTAATGGTTTCACCATTGACCTTGGCAGCGTCCTGGCTGTTGGTGGTGGCCTGGAAGATGGCATCGAAGCCGGTCAGTGCCATCAAGGCTACGATGACACCGATGATGGTCTTGGCAATCCAACCTTGTGAATTGTCCCTGATATTCTGCAGCATGCGTCCCCCAGAAACGGCTGTACTGAATGAAACAACCGTGGAGCGTGGGTAGATTCCTGATAGAAGAAAGGCGCATCCGAAGATGCGCCTTCTCGTAACCGGCCAAACACCAGATGCTTTTCAGCGCTTACCGGTATTCAGCAGCCAAGCCAGGCATGCGCCTGGCTCGGTTAGGCGTGAGCCTGAAGGAAGGTCTTAGTTGACAGCTTCTTTCAGAGCCTTGCCAGCCTTGAAGCCTGGCTTCTTGGCAGCAGGGATTTCCAGAGTCTTGCCGGTTTGCGGGTTGCGGCCGGTGCGAGCTGGGCGATCGGTTACGGAGAAGGTACCGAAACCTACCAGTACCACGGAGTCACCTGCCTTCAGGGCGCCGGTGACGGATTCGATTACTGCGTCCAGCGCACGGCCAGCTACAGCTTTCGGGATGTCAGCAGATGCGGCGATAGCGTCAATCAGTTCCGACTTGTTCACTCTAAGTCCCCTTATATCTCTATTGAGTTTGTTTCTAAGTATGTAATGAAAAGCTAAACGAGCGCTGGGTGGCCTAATGACGCTTAAGCGCCGCTTTATAACAAGGGCCTGAAAATACTGTCAAGAAAGCCCCCCAGCCAAATACGTACTAATGCGTGCTAATTCTTTCCTTGGAATCGCTGTCGCGCTTTTCATCCTTCGCGACAATCTCGGGAGCCACATCTGGTAAGGGCTCCGGGGCGTATTGCAGCGCAATTTGGAGGACTTCGTCAATCCATTTGACCGGTTTAATCTGAAGATCCTGTTTAATATTCTCAGGAATTTCCTTCAAATCGCGCACATTCTCTTCAGGAATGATGACGGTCTTGATCCCACCGCGGTGTGCCGCCAGCAGTTTCTCCTTCAAACCACCGATGGCCAGCACCTGTCCACGCAGGGTAATTTCACCCGTCATGGCAACATCGGCACGTACCGGGATCTGCGTCAGGGCCGAAACCAGGGCGGTGCACATGCCGATACCGGCACTTGGACCATCCTTTGGCGTAGCGCCTTCAGGCATGTGGATGTGGGTGTCACGCTTCTCGTGGAAGTCGGCCGGAATACCCAGGCTTCTGGCCCGGCTACGGACAACGGTCTGCGCGGCGGTGATCGACTCGACCATGACATCGCCCAGAGAGCCGGTCTTGATCAACTGGCCCTTGCCTGGAATCACGGCAGCTTCAATCGTCAGCAACTCACCACCGACCTGCGTCCAGGCCAGGCCCGTCACCTGCCCCACCTGGTCCTGTTGCTCAGCCAGGCCATAGCGGAACTTGCGCACCCCGAGGAAGTGCTCCAGCTGCTCGCCAGTGACCTTGACGGCCACCTGCTTGAGGCCAGCATGCTCCTTGACCACCTTGCGGCAGACCTTGGCAATCTGACGCTCCAGACCCCGCACACCAGCTTCGCGGGTGTAGTAGCGGATGATGTCGCGAATCGCCGTGACATCCACTTCCAGTTCGCCCTTCTTCAGGCCGTTGGCCTTGATCTGCTTGGGCGTCAGGTATTTCACCGCGATGTTGATCTTCTCGTCTTCGGTGTAGCCCGGCAGACGGATGACTTCCATCCGGTCCAGCAGCGCTGGCGGGATGTTCATCGAGTTGGAGGTGCAGAGGAACATCACATCGGAAAGGTCGTAATCGACTTCCAGATAGTGATCGTTGAAGTTGTGGTTCTGCTCCGGATCGAGCACCTCAAGCAATGCCGAGGCCGGGTCGCCACGCATATCGCTGCCCATCTTGTCGATTTCATCGAGCAGGAACAGCGGGTTGCGTACACCCACCTTGGTCATTTTCTGAATCAGGCGGCCCGGCATCGAACCGATGTAGGTGCGCCGGTGACCACGAATCTCGGCTTCGTCACGCACGCCACCCAGGGCCATGCGCACGAATTTGCGGTTGGTAGCGCTGGCAATCGACTCGGCCAGGGAGGTTTTACCCACACCTGGAGGGCCTACCAGACACAGCACAGGGCCACGGATCTTCTTGACCCGTTTCTGCACGGCGAGGTACTCAAGGATGCGCTCCTTGACCTCTTCCAGACCGTAATGATCAGCGTCGAGGATCTCTTCGGCCTTGGCCAGGTCCAGGCGCACCTTGCTCTGCGCCTTCCACGGCACCTGCACCAGCCAGTCCAGGTAAGAACGCACCACCGTGGCTTCAGCCGACATCGGCGACATCTGTTTGAGCTTGTTCAGCTCGGCCTGGGCCTTGGTGTAGGCGTCTTTTGGCAGGCCGGCAGCGTCGAGACGCTTTTTCAGCTCCTCGACTTCGTTGTGACCTTCTTCACTGTCGCCCAGCTCTTTCTGAATGGCCTTCATCTGCTCATTCAGGTAGTACTCGCGCTGGCTGCGCTCCATTTGCTTTTTGACCCGGCCACGGATGCGCTTCTCGACCTGCAACAGGTCGATTTCAGCATCCAGCAGTGCCATGACATGCTCGACACGCGCAGTCAGGTCGAGGATCTCGAGGATTTCCTGCTTCTGCTCGATCTTCAGGGCCATGTGCGCGGCCATGGTGTCGACCAGGCGCCCTGGCTCGTCGATGCTGTTGAGCGACGAGAGGACTTCAGCCGGGACTTTCTTGCCCAGCTGAACGTATTGTTCAAATTGTGACAACAAGCTACGAACGAAGACTTCTGCCTCACGTTCGGCGGTCTGCGACTCGTCGATCAACGAAACTTCGGCACGAATATGGCCATCGACTTCGTTGAAACGCTCGACCGCACCGCGTTGCTCACCCTCGACCAGCACCTTGACGGTGCCATCAGGCAGTTTCAGCAGCTGCAGAACGGTGGCAATGGTGCCGACACGGTACAGGGCATCTTCGCCTGGATCGTCGTCAGCGGGGTTCTTCTGGGCCAGCAGGAGAATCTGCTTCTCGCCCGTCATTGCGGCCTCAAGGGCTTCGATGGACTTCTCGCGCCCCACGAACAGTGGGATGACCATGTGCGGATAGACGACTACATCGCGCAATGGCAAAAGAGGCAAGTCGAGGGTGGTCTTCATGATTTCGCCTCTACAGCGGCCTTGTGGCCGGAAACCGGTGGAATTTGAGCGTGGGTTTAATGTGGGGGCAGCCCCGCAAAAAAACAAGCGCTACGACAGGAAAAGCAAAGGGGCCCGAAGGCCCCTTGCAGATTCGAGCCGTTTGGCGACTCAGACGTCTGGTGCAGCTTTGGCTTGCGGCTCGCTGTTCTCGTAGATCAGCAGCGGCTGCGAAGCGCCATCGATGACGCTCTCGTCGATCACCACCTTGCTGACATCCTTCTGCGAAGGAATCTCGTACATGGTGTCGAGCAGGATGCCTTCGAGAATCGAACGCAGGCCACGGGCACCGGTCTTGCGCTCCAGGGCCTTGCGGGCCACGGACTTGAGCGCATCGCTACGGAACTCGAGGTCCACGCCTTCCATCTCGAACAGCTTGGCGTACTGCTTGGTGAGGGCATTCTTCGGCTCGGTGAGAATCTGCATCAAAGCAGCTTCGTCGAGCTCATCGAGGGTTGCCAGCACCGGCAGACGACCGACGAATTCCGGAATCAGACCGAACTTGACCAGATCGTCAGGTTCGACCTCACGCAGCGATTCGCCAACCTTCTTGCCTTCCTGCTTGCTGCGCACTTCGGCGCCAAAGCCGATGCCGCCGCGAGTGGAACGGCTCTGGATGACCTTTTCCAGCCCCGAGAACGCACCACCACAGATGAACAGGATGTTACGCGTATCGACCTGCAGGAATTCCTGCTGCGGGTGCTTGCGGCCACCTTGCGGCGGTACCGAGGCAACCGTGCCTTCGATCAGCTTGAGCAGCGCCTGCTGCACGCCCTCGCCCGAGACGTCACGGGTGATGGACGGGTTGTCCGACTTGCGCGAGATCTTGTCGATTTCGTCGATGTAGACAATGCCCATCTGGGCCTTTTCCACGTCGTAGTCGCACTTTTGCAGCAGCTTCTGAATGATGTTCTCGACGTCTTCACCTACGTAACCGGCTTCGGTCAAGGTTGTGGCGTCGGCAATCGTGAACGGTACATTCAACAGACGTGCGAGGGTTTCGGCGAGCAGGGTCTTACCCGAGCCCGTCGGACCGATCAGCAGGATGTTACTCTTGCCGAGCTCGACATCGTCGTTCTTCTTGTCGCGTTGGTTCAGGCGCTTGTAGTGGTTGTACACCGCTACCGCCAGTACCTTTTTCGCACGCTCCTGACCAATCACATACTGATCCAGGATGGTGCTGATTTCTTTCGGCGAAGGCAGTTTATGCGCGCTGCTTTCGGCCTGGGCTTCCTGCACCTCCTCGCGGATGATGTCGTTGCACAGGTCGACGCACTCGTCGCAGATAAATACCGAGGGGCCGGCAATCAACTTGCGCACTTCATGCTGGCTTTTGCCGCAGAAGGAGCAATAGAGCAATTTGCCGTTGTCCTCGCCGTTACGGGTGTCAGTCATTCGATCGATCCAATCCGGTAGGCTTGCAACACAAGATGAAGGCAATTGCGGGCTTTTTCAAGCCCACAGGTGGCGGGAACGCCCAACCACCTGCTTTAGCGCCTTAATCAGACAGCCATTTGCCGCTTGTCGTGTACCGAGTCGATCAGACCGTACTCGGCGGCACGTTGCGCGCTCATGAAATTGTCGCGCTCGGTGTCACGCTTGATGGTTTCCAGGTCCTGGCCGGTGTGATAGGCCAGCAACTCGTTCAACCGCGACTTGATGGAGAGGATTTCCTTGGCGTGGATTTCGATATCCGTCGCCTGCCCCTGGAAACCACCCAGTGGCTGGTGAATCATCACCCGCGAGTTCGGCAGGCAGTGACGCTTGCCCTTGGCACCGGCTGCGAGCAGGAAGGCGCCCATGGAGCACGCCTGACCGATACAGGTGGTGGAGACGTCCGGCTTGATGAACTGCATGGTGTCGTAGATCGACATGCCAGCCGTCACCGAACCGCCCGGCGAGTTGATGTAAAGATGGATATCCTTGTCCGGGTTTTCCGCTTCAAGGAACAGCAATTGCGCCGCGATCAGGTTGGCCATGTAGTCCTCTACCGGGCCGACCAGGAAGATCACCCGCTCCTTCAGAAGGCGCGAGTAGATGTCATAGGCACGTTCGCCACGAGCGGATTGCTCGATAACCATCGGGACCAGGCCGCCTGCGGCCTGGATGTCAGAGCTCTGCTGATAATAAGAATTGCGGGACATGTCCTGCACTCACTCCCAAATAGTCATGTCTTGAATACGCACAAGCCAGCTCGAAGGCTGGCTTGTGGTGTTTTCCTACGAGAGAAGGAAATCAGTCAGCGGCAGGTGCCTGTACTGGCTTGATCGCTTCTTCGTACGAGACCGATTTGTCGGTCACAGTCGCTTTCTGCAGAACAGTATCCACAACTTGTTCTTCCAGCACAACCGAACGAACTTCGTTCAGCTGTTGGTCGTTCTTGTAGTACCAGGCTACGACCTGCTCAGGCTCTTGGTAAGCCGAAGCCATTTCCTGGATCATTTCGCGAACGCGGTCTTCGTCTGGCTTCAGCTCATTCTGCTTGACCACTTCAGCAACGATCAGACCCAGCACGACGCGGCGCTTGGCTTGCTCTTCGAACAGCTCGGCCGGCAGTTGCTCAGGCTTGATGTTGCCACCGAATTGCTGAACGGCTTGAACGCGCAGGCGGTTCACTTCGTTTTCCAGCAGTGCTTTTGGCACTTCGATCGGGTTGGCAGCCAGCAGGCCGTCCATTACCTGGTTCTTGACCTTGGTCTTGATGGCCTGACGCAGTTCACGCTCCATGTTCTTGCGAACTTCGGTGCGGAAACCTTCCAGTGAAGCTTCTTTGATGCCGAACTGGGCGAAGAACTCTTCGTTCAGCTCAGGCAGCTTAGGCTCGGAAACGCTGTTGACGGTAACAGTGAACTCGGCGGCTTTGCCAGCCAGGTCCAGGTTCTGGTAGTCCTCAGGGAAGGACAGGTTCAGAACGCGCTCTTCACCCGCTTTGGCGCCAACCAGACCTTCTTCGAAGCCTGGGATCATGCGGCCGGAACCCAGTACCAGCTGGGTGCCTTTGGCCGAACCACCGGCAAACACTTCACCGTCGACCTTGCCGACGAAATCGATGTTCAGCTGGTCTTCGTTCTGGGCAGCGCGATCAGCGGCTTCGAAACGAACGTTCTGCTTGCGCAGCACTTCCAGCATGTTGTCCAGGTCGGCGTCAGCCACTTCGGCGCTCAGGCGCTCGACAGCGATCGAGTCGAAACCGGCGACGGTGAACTCAGGGAACACTTCGAAGGTGGCGACGTATTCCAGGTCACCGCCTTTTTCGAAGGATTTCGGCTCAACGGCAGGGGCGCCAGCCGGGTTCAGCTTCTGCTCGACCACAGCTTCGTAGAAAGAAGCCTGGACCAGGTCGCCGAAGGCTTCCTGACGGGCAGCATCTTCATAACGCTGACGGATCACGCTCATCGGCACTTTGCCAGGACGGAAGCCTGGAACCTTGGCGCGACGGGCAGTCTGTTGCAGACGCTTGTTGACTTCGTTCTCGACGCGCTCTGCCGGAACGGCGATGGTCATGCGACGCTCGAGAGCAGAAGTATTTTCAACAGAAACTTGCATGGATATTCCTCGTTGCACAGACGTTAGCCGGCGATACCCGACTCCAGAATCAAGGGCAAGCATTCTAGTGGCTCAAAGGCCAGAAGTCACCCCGTTCAAGACGACGGGAAAGTACGCCGGTCCATTTCATTTACAGCCCCCGGCAAAATCCTTGTCCAGGGGCGCTCAAGACCCGCTGTTCAAGGCCTGCACGCCTCCTTTGAACAGGGTGGCGTGCACGGCCTGGAACAGCCAGAAATACTTGTCAAAACACTACAGAATCGAGACTCGGTGCTCAGGGCGCCGCATCGTCGATCTCGTTGACACTGCAATACTCTTCCCATTCCATGCCCAGCGCCTCGGCTACCTCCCGATGCACTTCCAGACGCATGGCCTGAAGCTCTGCTTCGGAGCCAGCGATCAGTTGCAGGGTCAGTTCCCAGGGTTCAAGCCCCTGCTCCTGTGCGGCATCTTCGAAAGCCCACTCGATTTGCTGTTGCTGCTCGTGGGCGCTGAGCCCGGCAATTTCTTCGAGTAGTTGCGGATTGGCTGCGGCGAAACGCTGTAACGCGCTGGCCTGGCGTTCTTTTGAAATCATGGAGCTGTCCTCACTACCTTGCTGCGGGCCACGGCCTCAACCGGCTGAAATCTATCAGCTTTTGCCCCCTTGTCACCAGTGGGCAACAGCACAGCACTGCAGACAGGCGAACACAAACAATTATCATTTGATAATGAGTATCGTTATACTGCGCCATCATCCCGCTTCACCCCGGCATAGCATCCGATGGAATCCAGCCCTACCCCTGCTTCGGCCAACACCTGCCTGCACACACTTTATCAGGAGCACCATCACTGGCTGCACCGGTGGTTGCGCCAGCGCATCGGCTGTCCGGAGCACGCCGCAGACATTGCCCAGGACACCTTCCTGAGCATTCTCAGCGCCAAGGACCTGTTCAACATTCGCGAACCGCGCTCGTTCCTGTCCACCGTGGCTCGACGTCTGATGGCGAATGTCTATCGCCGGCGCCTGATAGAGCAGGCCTACCTTGAAGCGTTGGCGCTGCTGCCTGAAGCCGTCGAGCCCTCTCCTGAAGTTCGCGTCCTGGCCCTTGAAGCCCTGACCCTGCTCGACCGCATGCTGGATGATCTGCCCGGCAAGGTCCGCGAGGCGTTCCTGCTGTCCCACCTGCAAGGGCTGAAAATTGCCGAGATCGCCGAACGCCTCGGCGTCAGCACGCGCTCGGTAAAGCTCTATCTGGTGCGCGCCAACCAGCACTGTTTTTTCGCCGAGCTGTCATGAGCAACGCCAAAGCCCCCTTCAGCCCACGTACTGCCCGTGAGGCCGCCCACTGGCTGACGTTGAGCATGGAGGGCGATCTCAGCCCAGGCCAGGAACAGGCGCTACGGCACTGGCGAGATGCTCACCCGGAGCATGAGCGCGCCTGGCTGCATATTGAAGCCATGCGCCGACGCATGGCCGGCCTGGAACCTCAAGCTGGTTACCGCAGCCTTTCCCAGCAACCACTTCAGACACGCAGACGCGTACTCAAAACACTGCTGGTGCTAGGACTGGCCGGTGGCGCCGGGCATCTGGCCTATCGTGACAGCCGCTACACCGCTGAAGAAGTCGCCTACAGCAATGGCGCCCACGCCCCACGTACGATCAGCTTGAATGATGGTAGCCAACTGACGCTCGACGCCGATAGCGAGATCAGCGTGCAATTCGATGCACAGCAACGGCTCGTGCAACTGCGCAGTGGCCGCGTGCTGATGAGCAGCGGCCACGGCCCGGGCACGGCGCACCGTCCGCTGCGCATACAAACCCCTCAGGGTAGCGTGCGTGCACTTGGCACCCGCTTTGTGGTCGAACTGCAGCCAGGCGCAACCCAAGTCGCGTTGTTCGAAGGCGCCGTCGAGCTGCAGCCCCTGCAAGCGCAAATCCCCCCCTTGCGCCTGAGCCCGGGTCAACATGCACGCTTTTCCAGCACACGTATTGAAAGCCATGGCCACGCCGCGCAAGAGCCGGCCTGGAGCCAGGGCGTACTGATCGCCGACGCCATGCGCCTGGATGCCTTCCTCGCCCAGTTGAGCCGCTACCGCCCGGGCCTGCTGCGCTGCAGCGAAGAGGTCGCGAGCCTGCATATATCCGGGGTCTACCCGCTGGCTGACAGCGATGCCGTACTCGACGCCCTGGCGCACTCGCTACCGGTGCAGATTCGTCGGCGCAGCAACTATTGGGTCACGGTCGCTGCCCGCTAAGCGCGTTACAAGGCCAGTTCGATGCGCACTCCCTGTGCACAGTCCGGCACCACCGTAACCTGCGCACCGAATACCTCACCGATACACTTGGCACTGAGCACCTCGGCCGGCGCCCCGCTGGCGCGCAAACAGCCGCGCTCCAGCAACCACAACCGATCACAGTACTGCGCAGCCAGGTTCAGGTCATGCAACACGCAAACCACGGCAACACGCGAGGAGCGCGCCAGGCGCCGCAACAGGCGCATCAAGTTCTGTTGCTGGCCGATGTCCAGGGCACTGGTGGGCTCATCAAGCAACAGCAAACACGGCGACTGCTCATCGCCCGGACGGGATGGATCAATCGCCAGCTGGTTGATTGCCCGGGCAATCGTTACCCGCTGCATTTCGCCACCGGACAACGACAACACCCCACGCCCGAGCAAATGGCGGATATCCAGAGCATCGACGATCCCGGCCAGTGGCTCGCCGACATGCCCCTGCCCTAACCGGATAAATTCATCCACCGGCCAGTCGAAGGCACTCTCCGCCTGCTGGGTCACCAACGCCCGACGCCGCGCCAGTTGCTGCGGGCCATAGGCTCGCAGGGGCTGACCGAGCAAGTGAACTTCGCCCCGCGAAGGCGTCAGGTAGCCGGAGATAAGCGATAACAAAGTGCTCTTGCCCGCGCCATTGGGCCCAATCAGACCAAGGAACTGCCCGGCTTTTATCTGCTCGCTCAACGGCGCCAGGGCAAAAGGCTGCTCCAGACTGATATCGATCAGTTCAAGCATGTCAGAACTCCCGAGTCTTGCGACCCAACAACAACCAGAGGAAGTACGGCCCGCCAATCACACTGGTCACCAGGCCGACCGGAATCTCCGCCGGACTGGTCAGGCTGCGCGCCAGGGTGTCGGCAAGCAGTAAGAGGATCGCACCGCAGAGCATTGAGGCCGGGATCAACAGGCGATGCCCCGGACCGAAATACAGGCGCAGGCAATGGGGCACCAGCAGGCCGATAAAACCGATGATCCCGGTTAGCGCCACGCACAAGCCGACACCCAGCGATGAGGCCAGCACCACGCGATTTTTCAGACGCTCGCTATCCAGCCCTGCAGCGTGCGCGCTGATTTCGCCGAGCTGGAAGAGGTCCAGGTCGGCGGCGCTACGCGCAAGCACCCAGAGGGCCAGGGGCAGCACCAGGCAAGCCACGCTCAAGGTTGACCATTCGGCGCTGCTCAGACTGCCCATGCCCCACAGGCTCAACTGGCGAAGCTGCTCTTCACTGGCCAGGTAAGTGAGGATGCCGCCCACGGCCCCGGTCAGCGTGTTGATCACCAAGCCTGCCAACAACAGAGTGATGGTCGACTCACGCCCCTGATAACCACGCCCGATGTGAAAGATCACCAGGGTCACCAGCAAGGCCCCGACAAACCCGGCGAAGAACTGCCCGTACAACTCCAGGCCAGCGAACCGGCCGTTGAACAGCACAATCCAGATCGACACCGCCAGCCCCGCACCACTGGCCTGACCGAGCAGCGTCGGGTCAGCCAGCGGATTGCGAAACAGGCCCTGCATAGCTGTACCGCCGGCCGCCAGGGTCGAACCGACCAGCACCGCCAGCACCAGACGGGGCAGACGTACCTCGGTCCACACCTGCCACTCCAAGGGCCCTGGCAACACGCCGAGGAAGATTCTCGGCGACAGACCAATGCTTCCCACCAGCGAACACAGGGTCAGCAAACCACACAGCCCTGCCAGCATCAGCAGCAAGGTCGGTAACGATGTACTGCGCACAGTGCTCATGGGAACAGCGCTCCAGCATCCTGGCGCAACTGCAACATCGCCGCTACAGTGCGTGGCCCCAGATTGAGCAGCGCCTGATCATCCACCTGCACGACTCGCCGAGCACGCCCGGCGGGAGTCAGTGCCAATCCACCCAGCTTCCACAGGTTGTCTTCACCGCCCAGCGCTTCCAGGCCGGCCTTGCTGATGACCACAAAATCTGGCGCCAGAGCCACCATCGACTCCCCTGCCACCTGCTTGTAAGCCTTGAAGCTGGCACAGTTGCTGATCCCGGCCTGCTCCAGCGCAGCACTGGCCTCAGTGTCGCGCCCCATTACTAACGGTGTCATGCCGGTGCGATTGAAGATAAACAGTGCTTTGGGCCCCTCAAGCGGTGGCAGCGCCGCCAATTGAGCGGCAAGCGCCCGCTGCTCGGCAACCAAGGCGTGTGGCCGATGATTGAACACTTGGGCACATGGCCGCTGACCTTGTAGCCGTCATAGTGCGCCGCCAGGGTCAGGGCATAGATGTCGTAGGTGAAATCCAGGGTACTGAACAGGCTGTGGGTCTGCTGCTTGCCCTCTGGGTTGGCACCGCGCTTTTCCGGGGTCTGGGCGACGAAGTCATCGGTGTAATAGCGTGCGCCGTTACTCCAGTTTGCCTCCACCGGCCCAAGGTTGAAGCGGCTGACGTTGGTCAAGTCGAACCCATGGGCATCGTCTCGGGTCTTGCGGCCAATGTAGGTGGAATCCTCTACCGGCGGGTATTCCAGCTCGGTCTTGTTCTGATAGGCATTGACCGTCAGGTTCAACCACTCGCTGTAGGGCGTGAACGCGTACTTGGCGCGATAGGTTTCGTTGCGCAGTTCCCACGGGTAGTTGTGGTAGAACTCGTTGCGATAGTGCACGCCGGTCAGGTCCAGGCGATGCATATCGTTGGGCTGCAGGCGCACCTTGAGCAAGCCCGAGCGTGGATTCTGCTTGGTGGTGTCGTACTCGTTGCTCTGGCCGTTGCTGGTCTTGTACTCACCGGTCTGGGTACTGCTCGCTGCGGCGACCACACCATAAACGCCTTCACTGTCCTCGGGCAGGGTGCGAGCACCCGCCGCCAGCATCCGCGTATTGCCATAGCCGTTGTTGCCAGTGCGGTATGTAGTGCGCAGACCGACACGGTGATCCGGCTTGACGATGTCATCGATTTCGAAAGTGCGGAAGTTGGCGCTGCCACCCAAGGTGTTGGCGCCCTCGGCGCCATCCACCGAACCACGCTGGATGTCGACCCCTGCCACCAGATTGGGGTCGACAAAGGCCATCGGCCCGCCAGACCCGTGACCGGCGTTGTTGCGGAAGGTCTGGGTAACCCCATCGATCATGGTATTGACCCGGCCATAGCCGGCCAACCCGCGAATATTCACCGAGATTCCCGGCTGGCTACGCGAATGCAAGGTGTAGGTACCCGGCATCGAGCGCACCAGACTGTTCAAGTCCTGGCGCTCGACATGCGCATCGCGACTGCTTTGAATGGCCCCCGGGCGATCCGCCTGGGCATTGACCATGGTCGCCCCGACTTCCATCGCCGTACTGTTGCGCGCATTGACTCGCAACACATAGCTGCGGTCCTTCATGCGTTCGATCCACAGCCCCGTGCCGTTAAGCAACAAGTCGAACGCCTCTTTCAGCGAATACTCGCCCTCCAGCCCCTGGGTACTGCGGTTCAAGGTGAGTTCCGGCGCGTAGGTCAGGATGATGCCGGTGCGTGTGGCCAACTGATTCAACGCCGGGCCCAACGGACCTGCCGGAATGCTGTAGGCCTGGCGCACAGGCGTCTGCTGGGTACTGGTTTCGGCAGCCTGGGCCATCGACCAGTTCGCACAGCCACCGGCCAGCAGGGCCGCCGCCAATGCACTGCGAGCCAATCCGTTGGCGACGTTCTTGTTGTTGTGATGCACACCCCGAACGGTGGCCAACTGCGTGCGGTTCACTTGAAGCTCCCTGGACGATGAATGTCGGTGTTACTAGAGAGGTCACGTGAACCGAGGAAAAAGGGAAATCTAAATCAGAATCTTTTACATATATTTTGAAGGAACGACGAATTTCCCACCGACTGAATGCAGAGGAAGAGTCCGAAACTGAACAGGAAAGGGTGCTCGGGAGCAGGAAGCCTGCGTGTTTGGCCAACCGCAGAAACGAAAAAAGCCGCACTAGGCGGCTTTTTCGAGGCTTTCTCACACTTCAGCGAAGGGCGGTGAAAGCTTGGATGGTGCGGACGAAGAGACTCGAACTCTTACAGCTTGCGCCGCTGGAACCTAAATCCAGTGTGTCTACCAATTTCACCACGTCCGCGTGAAGCTTTTAAAGCAAAGGCGCCAGATTTTCATCGGGCGCCTTTTGGAATATGGGGTGGACGATGGGGATCGAACCCACGACAACAGGAGTCACAATCCTGTGCTCTACCAACTGAGCTACGCCCACCATATTGCATTTACCGCTTTACTTGTGCCTAAGCTGCCTATTGGCGCACCCGGCAGGACTCGAACCTGCGACCATCCGCTTAGAAGGCGGATGCTCTATCCAGCTGAGCTACGGGCGCATATTTAATCTGCTTTCTGTTACGATTACAAATTAACTTTTAGCCGTACCGAACAAGCTACCAAATCCGCTCATTCTGCCTGACCTTGCTAACCAGTGCTAGGCTCTGCCCGACAAGTGCGACGAATGTTATAGACGAGTGGTTAGGTCGTCAACTCTTTTTTGAAAAAAATTCATTTTATTTAAGGGGTTAGGGGAATAGCCGGACCAAGCGCCTTTGCCCTCGGCCCCCTTCATGCGAGAATGCGCGCTCATTTTTTCCCTCTCGATGGTTAATCACGCGTCATGACTGCACACCTTATAGACGGCAAGGCGATCGCCGCCAGCCTGCGCCAGCAGATCGCCCAACGTGTTGTCGAGCGTCGCCAGCAAGGCCTGCGTACTCCAGGCCTGGCGGTGATCCTGGTCGGCACCGATCCGGCTTCTCAGGTCTATGTTTCGCACAAGCGCAAGGACTGTGAAGAGGTCGGCTTTATCTCCCAGGCATTCGACCTGCCCAGCGAGACCACCCAGCAGGCCCTGACTGACCTGATCGATCGCCTCAATGATGATGCGAACATCGACGGCATCCTGCTGCAGCTGCCGCTGCCGGCTCACCTGGATGCGTCGCTGCTGCTCGAACGTATTCGCCCGGACAAGGATGTCGATGGTTTCCATCCTTATAACGTCGGTCGCCTGGCCCAGCGTATCCCGCTGCTGCGCCCGTGCACGCCGAAAGGCATCATGACTTTGCTGGAAAGCACCGGTCAGGATCTGTACGGCATGAACGCGGTAGTCGTCGGCGCCTCCAACATCGTTGGTCGGCCGATGGCCATGGAGCTGCTGCTGGCCGGCTGCACCGTTACCGTCACCCACCGCTTCACCAAGGACCTGGCTGGCCACGTCGGCCGCGCCGACCTGGTCGTGGTTGCCGCCGGCAAGCCGGGCCTGGTCAAGGGTGAGTGGATCAAGGAAGGCGCCATTGTCATCGACGTCGGTATCAACCGTCAGGAAGATGGCAAGCTGGTCGGTGATGTGGTCTACGAGACCGCCCTGCCCCGCGCCGGCTGGATCACCCCGGTGCCTGGTGGCGTCGGGCCGATGACCCGCGCCTGCTTGCTGGAGAACACCTTGTATGCGGCGGAAGAGCTGCATAAGTAAGGGTTCAAGCAGACATGAAAAACGGCACCTGTGAAGGTGCCGTTTTTTTGTGCCTGGCTGCAGGGCCTCTTCGCGGGGCAAGCCCGCTCCCACCGGGGTGTCACTGGGAGAGTGGGAGCGGGCTTGCCCCGCGATGTTTCACTTGCGCGCCGCCTCCCAGGATTTGAGCAGTTCGCTGTAGCTGACCGTTTCGCCTTTGGGCTTCTCGTTGGCCAGTTTCGGCTTCGGCGCACCCGGCTGGTCGTACCAGTACTGGGCGTCACGCTCCGGATTGAGCTTCGGCGCGCAGGTCGCCTGGGCTTTGGAACGTTCCAGGCGTTCCAGAATCTTGTCCTGGTCACGCGCCAAGCCATCCAGCGCTTCCTGCGGAGTCTTTTCACCGCTAGCCGCTTCAGCAATGTGGCTCCACCACAACTGCGCCAAGCGCGGGTAGTCCGGTACGTTGGTGCCGGTCGGGGTCCATTGCACCCGCGCCGGGCTGCGGTAGAACTCCACCAGGCCGCCGAGCTTGGGCGCCAGGTCGGTCATGGCCTGGGAGTTGATGTCCGACTCGCGGATCGGCGTCAGGCCAACGATGGTCTTCTTCAGCGAAACTGTCTTGGAGGTGACGAACTGGGCATACAGCCAGGCCGCCAGGCGCTGTTTCTCCGGCGTCGACTTGAGGAAAGTCCAGGACCCGGCATCCTGGTAACCCAGTTTCATACCCTCTTCCCAATACGGACCTTTGGGTGACGGTGCCATACGCCATTTCGGCGTACCGTCGGCATTCATCACCGGCAAGCCCGGCTTGGTCATGTCGGCGGTGAAGGCGGTGTACCAGAAGATCTGCTGGGCGATGTTGCCCTGCGACGGCACCGGGCCCGACTCGGAGAAGGTCATGCCCTGCGCTTCCGGTGGCGCATAAGCACGCATCCAGTCGACGTACTTCTGCGTCGCGTAGACCGCAGCCGGGCCATTGGTGTCGCCACCGCGGGTGACGCTGGAACCCACTGGATGGCAGTCCTCGACACGAATCCCCCACTCATCCACCGGCAAGCCATTGGGCAAGCCCTTGTCACCGCCACCGGCCATGGAGAACCAGGCATCGGTGAAGCGCCAGCCCAGTGACGGGTCTTTCTTGCCGTAATCCATATGGCCATAGACGCGCTTGCCGTCGATTTCCTTGACGTCTTCGCTGAAGAATTTGGCGATGTCTTCGTAGGCCGACCAGTTGACCGGCACACCCAGCTCATAGCCGTACTTTTCCTTGAATTTGGCTTTCAGGTCGGGCCTGTCGAACCAGTCGGCACGGAACCAGTACAGGTTGGCAAATTGCTGGTCGGGCAGCTGGTAGATCTTGCCGTCAGGAGCAGTGGTGAAGGAGATACCAATAAAGTCTTTGATATCCAGGGTCGGCGAGGTGTAGTCCTTGCCCTCGTTGGCCATGAGGTCGGTGATGGACTCCGTCTTGCCATAGCGAAAGTGCGTACCGATCAGATCCGAGTCATTGACCCAACCGTCGTAGATGTTCTTGTCCGACTGCATCTGAGTTTGCAGCTTCTCCACCACATCGCCTTCCTGCAGCAAGTCGTGGGTCAGCTTGATCCCGGTGATTTCACTGAAAGCCTTGGCCAGCACCTTGGACTCATATTCGTGGGTGGCGATGGTTTCCGACACCACGTTGATCTTCATGCCACGGAATGGCTCGGAGGCTTTGATGAACCACTTCAATTCCTCAAGCTGCTGCTCCGGAGTCAGGGTCGACGGCTTGAACTCGCTGCCGATCCATTTCTTTGCCGCGTCTTCATAGGCATCGGCCCAGGCGCTGGCGTGGAAACTGCCGAGCACGAGCAAGGCGGCCAGGGTCAAATGTCGCCGGTTCTTGTTGTTGTCGAACATCGTGATCTCCCGATTGAGTATTCCCATGGAGCCTGACCGAACCTGCTCGGTTAACCCCAGCGCATCACCACCAACAGCCACACCGCCGACAGCAGCGAGGCTACCCATAGATTCCAGTCGCTGACCCCGATCACCAGCAGGTGCAGGTAAGCGCTGACCAGAAGCCCGATGAACAGCCGGTCGCCACGGGTGGTGGCAATCGGCAGAAAACCACGACGCTCGACGCACGGCCGACGCAGTTCAAACAGGGTCATGCCCACGAGCAGCAGGCCAATCGCAGTGAAGAACACTGCCGTCGGCAAGGTCCAGGCCATCCAGTCCATCGCGCGCCTCCTCAGACCCGGCCCAGGGCAAAGCCCTTGGCCACATGGTTACGGACAAACCAGATCACCAGCATGCCCGGCAGGATGGTCAGCACGCCGGCTGCCGCCAGCACGCCCCAATCGATCCCCGAAGCCGACACGGTGCGGGTCATCACCGCAGCAATGGGCTTGGCATTCACCGAGGTCAGGGTGCGCGCCAGCAGCAGCTCGACCCAGGAGAACATGAAGCAGAAAAATGCCGTCACGCCGATACCCGAGCCAATCAGCGGCACGAAGATCTTCACGAAGAAGCGCGGAAAACTGTAGCCATCGATGTAGGCGGTTTCGTCGATTTCCTTCGGCACTCCGGACATGAAGCCTTCGAGGATCCACACCGCCAGCGGCACGTTGAACAGGCAGTGCGCCAGGGCCACGGCGATATGGGTGTCGAACAGGCCGATGGACGAGTACAGCTGAAAAAACGGCAACAGGAACACCGCAGGTGGTGCCATGCGGTTGGTCAGCAACCAGAAGAACAGGTGCTTGTCGCCGAGAAATCGGTAGCGCGAAAACGCATAGGCCGCGGGCAAGGCCACACTCAGCGAGATCACGGTGTTCAGGCACACGTAATACAGCGAGTTGAGGTAACCGGTGTACCAACTGGGGTCAGTGAAAATGACCCGGTAGTTGTCAAAGGTGAAATCCTGCGGCCACAAGGTCAGGCCGCCGAGGATTTCGGTGTTGCTCTTGAACGACATGTTCAGCAGCCAGTAGATCGGCACCAGCAAAAACAGGATGTAGAGCAGCAGGGGCAGCGTTTTGCGCAGGTTCATGGTCGCCCTCCTAGTCTTTGTCGGCATGAGTCATGGCGGTGTAGAACAGCCAGGACACCAGGAGGATGATCAGGAAGTACACCAGCGAAAATGCCGCCGCCGGCCCCAGGTCAAACTGCCCTACCGCCATCTGCGTCAGGGTCTGGCTGAGGAAGGTGGTGGCATTGCCCGGCCCGCCGCCGGTCAGCACAAAAGGCTCGGTGTAAATCATGAAGCTGTCCATGAAGCGCAGCATCACCGCGATCAACAGCACGTTTTTCATCTTCGGCAACTGGATATGCCGAAACACTGCCCAGGCCGACGCACGATCGATGCGCGCGGCCTGGTAATAGACATCCGGAATCGCCCGAAGCCCTGAGTAACACAGCAGCGCTACCAGTGAGGTCCAGTGCCAGACATCCATCACCAGCACCGTGACCCAGGCATCCATGGTGTTGGCGGCATAGTTGTAGTTGATGCCCAGCTGATTCAGCGAGGCCCCGAGCAGGCCGATGTCGGCGCGGCCGAAGATCTGCCAGATGGTGCCGACCACGTTCCACGGAATCAGCAGCGGGATGGCCATGACGATCAGGCACAGCGACGACCAGCGCCCTTTGGTCGGCATGGTCAGGGCAATGGCGATCCCTAGTGGAATCTCGATCAGCAACACGCACCCCGAATAAACGAACTGGCGCAACAGGGAGTCGTGCAGACGTGGGTCCTGCAGCACCTGGCGATACCAGTCGGCACCGACGAAGTAGCGGCTGGACTGGTCGAAAATATCCTGCACCGAGTAATTGACCACGGTCATCATCGGTATCACCGCACTGAAGGCCACCAGCAGAAACACCGGCAACACCAGCCACCAGGCCTTGTTGTTGGGGATCTTGTTCATGGCCCGACCTCCAGCAGCACGTCGTCGGCGTAGAGCATCAACCACTGCGCCGGAAAGCTGATCCAGGCCTGCCCTTGCGGCACCACACGGTCTTCGCCAAGGCGCACCTTGAGGGCCACACCGTCCAGCTCCAGGGTCAGGATCCGGTACGTACCGAGGTCTTCGATATCCACTACGCTGGCGCTGAAGGCATCATCAAAGGGTGCCTCGCGCACCTGCACGAACTCCGGACGGATACCGACCTGCAAGCGCGCCACCGGCGTACTGGCCAAGCGCGCCTGCAATGCCCCTGGCAACGGCAGATGGACACTGGCGAAGCCGACCCCGCCGGGCTGTGGCTGCACATCGATCAGGTTCATCCCGGGACTGCCGATGAAATAGCCGACAAAGGTATGCCGCGGCCGCTCGAACAACTCCCGCGGCGTACCGAATTGAACGATCTGTCCGCCGTACATCACCGCAATCTTGTCGGCGAAGGTCGAGGCCTCCAGCTGATCGTGGGTTACGTAGATCATGGTGATGTTGAACTGCTCGTGAATCTGCTTGAGCTTGCGCCGCAGCTTCCACTTCAGGTGCGGGTCGATCACTGTCAACGGCTCATCGAAGAGGATCGCCGAGACGTCATCACGCACCAGTCCGCGCCCCATGGAGACTTTCTGCTTTTCGTCAGCGCTGAGGTTACGGGCCTTCTTTTTCAACACCGGGCCGAGTTCGAGCACCTCGGCAATTTCCTCCACTTTGCTGCGCACCCGTGCCTCATTGAGGCCCTGGTTGCGCAAGGGAAACGCGAGGTTGTCAAACACCGTCATGGTGTCGTACACCACTGGAAACTGAAAAACCTGGGCAATATTGCGCGCCTGGGGCGACAGCTCATTGACCACCTTGCCATCGAACAAGACCTGGCCGTGGGAGGGGCTGAGCAATCCGGAAATGATGTTGAGCAATGTCGACTTGCCGCACCCCGAAGGCCCGAGCAAGGCGTAGGCACCGCCCTGCGCCCAGACATGCTCCAGTTCGCGCAAGGCATAGTCATCCGCACCAGCAGGGTTGCGGCTGTAGCTGTGAGCCAATTGCTGCAGGCGAATCTCGGCCATCAGGCAACCCTCGCTTCGCGGGCACCCGGTGCCTGTACCAACTGTCCGGCGCTGTCGAAAACAAACAGCTTGTGGGTCGGGATAAACACCCGGATCGGTGCATCGACGTGGTACTCGTGCACACCGGACAGGTGCAGGATGATGCGGAAGTATTCGCTGCGCACATGCAGGAAGGTTTCCGAGCCGCTGATTTCCGCCAGCTCCACCAGCACCGCCAGTTCCAGATCGTCGTCATTGGAGGGCACCAGGCTGATATGGCTGGGACGCACGCCAAAGCGATACTCACCGTCACCGATCCGGCGCAGGTCGGCATTCATGGCAAAGTGCACAGCGCCGGCGAAGCTCACTTCATTGCCGCTGATGCGCCCGTCAATCAGGTTGATCGGCGGTTCGGAAAACAGCTCGGCCGCCAGCACCGAACGCGGCTGGTGGTAGACCTGAGCGGTGGGGCCGCTCTGCACGATATTGCCTTCATGAAGGATGGTGGTGGTGCCCCCCAGGGCCAGCGCTTCGTTAGGCTCGGTAGTGGCATAAACGGCAATGCAGTGGCGCGAAGCGAACAGTTCGCGCATTTCCTGGCGCAGCTCTTCACGCAGTTTGTAATCGAGGTTCACCAGCGGCTCATCGAACAGGATCAGCTCGGCATCCTTGACCAGCGCCCGGGCCATGGCCGTGCGCTGCTGCTGGCCACCGGACAGCTCCAGTGGCAGTCGCTGCAAAAAGGGCTCGATGCGCAGCATCTGCGCGGTCTGATGCACCTTGTGGCGAATTTCTTCCTCGCTCACCCGTGCCTGACGCAGCGGAGATGCGATGTTTTCGAAGACACTGAGGGTCGGGTAATTGATGAACTGCTGATACACCATCGATACGTTGCGCTGGCGCACCGGCCTGCCAGTGACATCCACACCGTTCATCAGCACGCGCCCCTGGTCTGGACGGTCCAGCCCTGCCATCAAGCGCATCAGGCTGGTCTTGCCGGACAAGGTGCGACCGAGCAGGACATTGAACGAACCCGGCTCGAAACTGAGGCTGGCATCGATTATCCAGCGCTGGTTGTCGACGGTGCGGCTGACGTGCTCCAGCGTAAGCGACATAGGGCGGCCCTGATTATTGTTCTCGGACAGGCATTCGCTGTAGAGCCAGATTCGTGCCAGCCCCACCGTCATCGATAAGTCATTGTCGTGGCGTTGTTTTTTATTGATCGACAGAAGCAGCAGATTCGCGACTGAACAAAACTGAACAGCGAGTGCTGAACACCTGAACAGCGCTGACATTGACAATGAACAGGACTGAACAACACTGGATCACACAAAAACAACAACTCAGCGCCCGTAGAGGAAAGGCCCATGGCCGTATCCAGTGCCTCCCACGCCCAACTGATTCAGGCCTCCTGGGCACGCTGCCGCAACTACGGCCTGGAGCACCAGTCGCTACCCGATTACGGTGAATGTTGCGCTGCCAGCCTCAGTGAACTGCTCGAACGCCATCATGTCCTGTTGCGCACCACCTGCGACGAGGTGATGCCGCAGTTCAATCACCTGTTAGGCAACTCCAGTTATCTGATCATGCTCAGCGATGATCAGGGCCAGTTACTGGAAACCTGGGGTACCCGGCGCTTCATCGACCCGCGCCAGCAACACGGTTTTGTCGCCGGGGCACGCTGGCTCGAACAAGGGGTTGGCACCAACGCCATCGGTACCGCCCTGGCCTGCGCCGAGGCGGTGCATGTGGGCCAGGATGAACACTTCCTCAAACTCAATCGCTACATGGCCAGCGCCGCCGCGCCGTTGTTCGACGCCGAGCGCCGGCTGATCGGCGTACTGGATGTGTCCAGCGACAGCTACCTGCCGGCCTCACAAACCCTGGGTCTGGTGCGGATGATGAGCCAGAGCCTGGAGAACCGCCTGATTCTCGCGCGCTACGCCGGCCACTATCGCCAGCTGAGTTTCAACACCGGCTCGAACAACCTCGACAGCCAATGGGCCGGCCTGCTGGTGTTCGATGAGCGCGGGCGCATTCTTGCCGCCAATCGCCGGGCTGACAGCTTGCTCGGTCAGCCCGCCTTGCAGCACAGCCTGGAACACCTGTTCCAGACCCCACTGTCGACATTGCTGGATCGTGCCGAAGGCCAGCCCTTTGCCGTACAGGTAGCCGGACGCAATCGCTTTCATTGCCTGTTACATGCGCCCTTGGCAAAGCCCTCGACACCTGCCAGCCGTCAACCGCCGGTCGATTGCGACCCCCGTATCAGCAAGGCCCTGCGTCAGGCCGGGCTGCTGCTGGAAAAAGACATTCCAGTATTGATCCAGGGTGAAACCGGGGTGGGCAAGGAGGTCTTCGTCCAGGCTCTGCACGAAGCCAGCAGCCGTCGCAAGCAACCGTTGATTGCGGTGAACTGCGCCGCGATCCCGGCCGAGCTGGTGGAATCGGAACTGTTCGGTTATGAGAAAGGTGCATTCACTGGCGCTCACCACAAAGGTAACCCGGGCCTGATCCGCAAAGCCGAACATGGCATCGTATTTCTCGACGAGATCGGCGACATGCCGCTGCCCACCCAGGCGCGCTTGCTGCGCTTCCTGCAGACCCGCTGTATCCAGCCCCTGGGCAGCGGCGAGCCGGTGCCGGTGGACATTCGGGTGATCTCGGCCACCCACCAGGATCTGGTCGAACGGGTACGCCAGGGGCTCTTTCGCCAGGACCTGTACTACCGGATCGCCGGGCTTAGCCTGAGCCTGCCACCATTGCGCGAACGCAGCGATCGCCTGGCGCTGATCGAGCAGCTCCACCAGCACTACCGTGACATCGATGCACCGCGACAGCTGGACAGCAAAGTACTGGAGTATCTGTTGCAGCATCCGTGGCCAGGTAATGTGCGCCAGCTGGCCAGTACCCTGCAGGTTGCCCTGGCACTGGCAGGCCAGCAGCCCATCGCTCTGGAACACTTGCCGGACAGCTTTTTCAGCGAACTGCCTGCAGCCAGAAGAGCCGAACCCACCCCGCCCTTTGCCGCGGATGAGCGTAACCTGAACCTGAGACTGCAAGCACTCAAGGGCAACGTCTCAGCCCTGGCTCGTGATCTGGGCATCAGCCGCACCACTCTCTATAAACGCTTGCATGCCCAGGGCCAGGCCGACGACTGATCCGCGCCTGAATGCCTCAAGTACAGGCTTGACGCTCAACAGCCGATTCCGCTGTTAAACCGCACATTTCAGCTGAACCTGCTGAGTGTCCGCCTTGCTTCAGCCGAGATGTTTCCCTTGGCGCATCGACAATAGCCGTATCGCCCCAAGCTGCGTGCCTCGGTGCCAATAACAAAGGAGTTCATCATGACCCGCTATATCGATGTGACCGACCTCAGCCATCTGGTTGCCCGCAAAGGCCTGAGTACCTGCATCAGCGAAATGGCCGAGTACATCCGTGAGGACTACCTGCGCTGGCACGACTTTGAGAAATGCCCACGCCTGGCCAACCATTCGCCCGATGGCGTGATCGAGTTGATGCCAGTGTCCGATGCCAACCTGTATGCCTTCAAGTACGTCAACGGCCACCCAAAAAACACCCAGCGCGGCATGCTCACGGTCATGGCTTTCGGCGCGTTGGGCGATGTCGATAGCGGCGCCCCGGTACTGCTCAGCGAAATGACCCTGACCACTGCCATTCGCACCGCCGCCACCTCGGCCCTGGCAGCCCGCTACCTGGCACGCCCAAACAGCCGGCGTATGGCACTGATCGGCAACGGCTCGCAAAGTGAGTTCCAGGCCCTGGCCTTCCATGCCTTGCTGGGCATCGAAGAAATCCGCCTGTACGACCTGGACCCCAAGGCCAGCGCCAAACTGGTCGCCAACCTCAGCGCCTTCCCGCAGTTGCGGGTAAGCATCGCCGGCTCTGTCGCCGAAGCAGTACGCGGCGCCGATATCGTCACCACCGTGACGGCCGACAAAGCCTTCGCCACCATCCTCACCCCGGAGATGATCGAGCCAGGCATGCACCTCAATGCCGTGGGCGGCGACTGCCCAGGCAAGACCGAATTGCACCGGGACATCGTCGAGCGCGCCCGGGTGATCGTCGAATATGAGCCGCAAAGTCGTATCGAAGGTGAGATCCAGCAGATGCCTGCCGACTCGCCGGCCACAGAGTTCTGGCAAGTGGTCAACGGCCAGGCGCCCGGCCGCGAAAGCGCCGATCAGGTGACCCTGTTCGACTCGGTCGGCTTTGCCCTGGAAGACTATTCGGCCCTGCGCTATGTGCTCGATACCGCCAAAGCACTGGACATTGGCCACGACATTGCCCTGGTACCGGAGCTTGCCGATCCCAAGAACCTGTTCGCCCTGCTGCGCCAGCCGCTGGCCAACGCCGCGAAGAAAACGGCCTGACCCCTGTCAGGTTCGGCCGCTCAATGTGATACAGACGCCGACCAAGGAAGGTCGTACCATATTCATGGTCACCCACCGTTTGAAGTGAAGCCGAACCTGTATGGATACCAAGGTTAACAGCCCACACGCCACACCTGCGCTGGACCGGATCGACGAAGCGATCATCGACGTGTTGCGCCATGATGGGCGCATCACCTACGAGAAACTGTCCTCGCTGGTGCACCTTACTCCCCGCCCCTGCCTTGAACGGGTACGCAAGCTGGAACGCCGCGGGGTGATTCGCGGCTACAGCGCAATCATCGACGAGCAACGGGTGTCGCCCGGACTGTCATTGCTGGTGCTGGTGGCCCTGTCCAATCAAAGCGGGCGTTCAGCGCAAAAGGCCTTCGAAGCTTGTGTACGCGCCTGCCCGCAGGTCTTCGATTGTCAGTTGATCAGCGGCCATTTCGACTACAGCCTGCGCATGCGTTGCCGCGACATGGAGCACTACCGGGTGCTGACCGAAACCTGGATGAACAACGACGAGTTGCACATCGACAAACTTGTCGCCCACCCGGAGCTTGCGGTGGTCAAGCATTCCGCCCCGCAACACTGACCCAAGGCTGCCAATCAGGTGCGCGGCGGCGCCACTGGCGTGCTGCGCGACCAGTCGAGCAGCAGACTGTAGGCGACGGCCAGTAGAGTAGGACCGATGAACAGGCCGATGAAGCCGAAGGCCAGCAAGCCGCCAAACACCCCCAGCAACACAATCACCAACGGCAGGTTGCCACCGCGACTGATCAGGTAAGGCTTGAGCACGTTGTCGACGCCACTGATGATGAACGTGCCCCAGATCCCGAGAAATACCGCCATGCCGTATTCACCCTGCCAGGCCAGCCACGCCGTGGCCGGCACCCAGGCGAGTGGCGGGCCCATGGGGATCAGGCTGAGCATGAAAGTGACGATACCCAGTACCAACGCACCCGGTACGCCGGCGATCAGGAAACCGATCACCGCCAGCACGGCCTGGGCCGCCGCGGTACCGATCACACCGTTGACCACCCGCTGCACCGTACCGGCAACCAGTTCCAGGTAGTACTCGGCGCGCTCGCCAATCAGCCGATCCAGCAAGCGCAGGACGAATGCCGCCAAACGCGGGCCATCACGATAGAAAAAGAACACGAACACCAGGCTCAAGGTCAGCTCGAGCATCCCGCTGCCAATCTGCGCACTGCGTGCCAGCAACCAGTTTCCGACCTGCCCCAGGTAGGGCTTGATCGTCGTCAGCAATGCCGCACCCTGCTGATCGAGGGTGTTCCACATGCGCACCAGGCGCTCCCCTACCAGGGGCACACCCGCGAGCCAGTCCGGCGCATCCGGCAAACCATCGACCTGGACATCCCGCACGAACGCGGTGGCATCACGAATATGATCCGCCAGATTGAAACCCAGCCAGACCAGCGGCAACGCCACCAGCAAGATCCACAGCGTGGTCAACAAACCTGCAGCGAGGGTTTCGCGCCCACCCAGCAGGCGGGTCAACAGGCGCATCAGCGGCCAGCTGGCAAACGCCAGAATGGCCCCCCAGAGCAGCGCCGACATGAACGGGGCCATCACCCACAGGCCTGCACCGAGCAGGCCCAGGAGGATAATCTGCACCAGCAGACGGTCATTATTGGGCATCACGTATCTCGATCAACGTATCAGTTCGACGTGAAAACCGTCGGTTTTGGCGTCGCCCACTTCCAGCCGGGCCGCAAGCACGCCGGCCTTGATCAGTTGCTCACGCCAGGCTTCGGCCTGGCTGCCACTGAGGCTCACACGCAACGTGCTGTTGTTGTTCAAGCTGCGCCCGATCAAGGTTACCCAAGTTTGCGGCGGCTCGCCGCTCAGATCAGGGTAGTCGAGCTTGCCGGTGTCGAGCAGTTCGCGCATGACCGTGGCCGGTGTTGGCAGCAGCTCACCCAGAGGCGCCTCGGCGACAAACTGCTCGACATGCAAGTAAGCGCGTTTATTGCCACGCGTAATGCTGTACAGCGCGATCAAGGTGTTGCTCTGCTCGGCGGAACGGCGCAACAGAATGAACGCCTGCTGTTCGTCCGAGCCAGACAACTGCCGACTCTTGAACACCTCATTGGCCCACAGGCTGTTTTCACCACAGTCACGTGCCTGGCACCAGAACAGCGGGTACCCACCGTCTTTCTGCAAGGCTTCACGCGCGGCCGTGAAGGCTTCGTTGGCGCTGCGCTCACGCGGTAACTCATAGGTTACCGAGCTGACCTCACCACGGCTTTCAATCTTGCCTTCGACGCGCAGCTGATTACTGATCTTGCGCAGACCACCCAAGGGATAGATACGCTCCTGCACCAGTGCCGGGCGCTGATCGACGACTTTGGCATCGACCGGTACCGGCAGCCCTTCGGCCAACAATGGCGCACTGGCAAGCAGGCCCAACCCGGCAATCGCAGCACGGATGCAATACGTGAGACTCATAGGCACGCCACGCAGCACGGGGCGTCAAGGTGGCCACAGGATGTGACATTGTCTTGCTCGTTCATGGTTGTCTCCCTGTTCAACCCGCCAAGCCTCGACAGTTGACCGCCGCAAGTCAAGAAATGCCAAAGAAGCGATTGAAACAGTCTGCAACAAGGGTTGCGCCATCTTCGTCATTCACGTGCAAATGATGGCCGCCCGGCAACACTGTCCGGGCAAAGGGTAGCTGCTCGAGCAGCTCGTTGTGGCGGGCGAGCATACCGTCGGCAGCCACTACCAGCGTAGCCGGACAGGCGACGCGCTGAACGAAGCTCAAGGCCTGCGCTTCACTCAGACGCGTGGGCGATGGCAGGGTCAGGCGGCTGTCGCTGCGCCAGCTGTAACCACCCGGTACCGGCATCAGCCCACGCTGAGCAAGCAGTTCGGCGGCCTCACGACTGACCGCGACCAGGCCCTTCATACGCGCCTGGATCGCTTGATCAAGGCTTGGGTGCACGGCCTTGCGCTTGCTGTCCAGGCGCAGTTGCGCCTGTAAGGCCATGCCCATGCGCTCGGCGGCATCTTGAGGGCCACTGGTGGGCGGGATCACCCCGTCGATCAGGGCCAGACGGGTAACGCGCTCAGGCAGCGATCCAGCCAGCACCACCGAGATGATCGCGCCCAGTGAGTGGCCGATCAGGGCAAATCGTTCCCAGCCCATCTGTTCGGCAACCCGCAACACATCATGGGCATAGTCCCACAGGGCATAGCCCGCACCCGCCGGACGATGCTCGGAGTGACCATGGCCGGCCAGGTCCAGGGCCAGGATGCGCAGCCCGTGAAGTTTCGGCGCCAACCGGGCAAAGCTGTTGGCATTGTCCAGCCAGCCATGCAGGGCAATCACCGGCACGCCGTCGGCCGGGCCAAACAGGTGCCCGGCCAGTTCAATATGCCCGAGGTTCAGGCGAATCTCTTGCATATTCGTGCTCATACAGGCTCCTGCTGCCAGCGATCAAACAGACCTTTTATCAGGCTCGCGGTGTCCGTGGGCCGCTCCAGCGGAAACATGTGCCCCCCTGGCAAGCTGTGGTATTCGCCCCGCGGCAGGCTGCGCACAGCCAAAGCATGATGATGCCGGACAATCCGGCTGCTGCTGCCGCGCACCATGGCCAGCGGCAGCTCCAGGCGCTTGGCCGGTGCCGGTCGGGTGTGCGGAATATTGCGGTATATGCTGATTTCGGTAGCCGGATCGAAGCGCAGGCGCAAGCCTTCGTCGGACGTTTGCAGGCCGTGTTCCAGGTAAGCGTCGAGACAGTCCGGGTCGAAATGGCGGAACAGTGATTTACCGGCGAAATAAGCCCGGGCACTTTCACGGTCGGTAAACGCCTCACGCCGGCCCAAGGTGCGCCCAGCCGGGGTGATGCGATCAATGAAACCCATGCGTTTGGCCGCCTGTAGCACCCACTGATCAATGCGGGTCAGCACCGGCGAATCGAGCATGACCACGCCGCGATAAAACTGCGGACAACGCAATGCCGCATGCAAGTGCAACACTCCGCCGAGCGAATGCCCGACACCCCAGACCGGGCCCGGCTGCTGTTCCAGGTGATGAATCAGCTCGTCAACCAGGTTCTGCCAGTTTTCATCGACCGGGAAACGCGGGTCATGAGCATGTTGCGGCAAGTGAAACACCTGATAGTCGGGTGCAAGCGCAGCGAAGAGCTTACCGTAGGTCGCCGAAGGGAAGCCGTTGGCATGGGCGAAGAAGATCTGCTGCGACATGGCCGCCTGTCCCTGGGAGAGTGATGGGCCATTGTCTGCAAGTGCCTGGCAATCAGCAATGTCTGGAAAAGCCATCGCCAAGGGCAATCAGGTCAATACTCGCCAAAACTGGCCATCGAGCGGCGCAGGCACGCCTGCATAGACGCCAGTTGCAACTCCAGGGCCTCACGGGCGCGGCGTTTGTCTTCGGGATCGAGATCGAGTTTGCCCAAGGCCAGGCAACTGGATTGCAGCAGGTGGGCCATACGAATGCTGGCCTGGCGCAATTGTCCGAGTTCGTACTGACCTTCGAATTTGCGCAGCAGATTATCGAGTTTGGCGTCGGCACTGTCCTGCAACAGGCGGTACTCGGCAAAACCCAGCACCTGATCATCTTGCACTTTATCCAGCGTTGGTCTCAGGTCTGCCGAATAGACCAGATGTGGATATCTACTGCTCATTACCTGATCCCCTGGGCTACCCTGCCCGTGTCTTTGGCGAACGCTAACAAGCCGACCACTGATCGACAACTGATAAATATGTCAGGTCGATCAGTGGCCTACGGCGCGCCCAAGGCTCAGGGGTGGGAAAGACCGCGCAAGGTCATCAATCCGGCCAGCGGCCAGTCACCTTCGAGCTCGGCCAGGCTCGCGGTGGACATTGAGGGTCCCTGCTGGTGGCCTTGCTCCAGCATCCCTACCAGACAACTCACCAGCGGCTGATGGCTGACCAGCAGCACGTTTTCCAGGCCGAGCTTGTCCAGCTCGGCGATAACCTTCTGGGGATCGGTATCCGGCGTTAGCCAGGTGACTGTCTGCACCGGCTTGATGAAACCAAGGGCTTGGTGAACCAACGCTGCAGTCTGTTGAGCGCGTACGTAGGGGCTGGCGAGGATGACTTGCAGATCCTGGCCGAGCAGGTGTGCAGCGCTGCGCAATACCTGCTCGCGACCATGAGCGGTCAGCCGACGTTCCGAGTCGCTATTGGCCCGAGGTTCGGCCTCACCGTGACGCAACACCCAGAGCTTCACAGCTTGGGCTCCTCGTCACGGACTGGATGCGGCGCTGGCGGTACACTATGCGCGGCTTCACCTTCCGGGGCGCGCGGCGCTGGCCAATCGGCAAACGGCCAGGGCTTCTGGTCGCTATGAAAGCTGCCGAAGCGACCGATCTGGGCCAGAAACTGGCTGAGGCTGTCGCCGAAGTTCATCATGCTCGCACTCGGCGCGCCGTAGATCAGGCGATAGATCAGTTGCACCAGCACCAGGCCGCCAAGTAACAGTTCGGCCAGCTGCCACACCACCAGGAATACCAGCATCCACAGCACGCGCAGAATGATGGACTCACGCGGGGCCTGGTTCGGGGATTCGTTCATGCCTTGCTCCTGTACTCAGTTGAAACCGCTGGTGGAAATAAAGTCGACATCGGTTTTCGGTTCGGCGCGCATCAGCAACTCGATCACCTGGTTCAAGGTCCGCCCTTCGAAAAGAATCGCATGCAGGCCTGCAACCAGCGGCATATACACTTGAACTTCCTGGGCTTTGACCTTGAGCACCTTGAGCGTATTTACCCCTTCGGCAACCTCACCCAGGCGGCTGACCGCCTCTTCCAGGCTCAACCCTTGCCCCAGGGCGTGACCCACCTGGTAATTGCGGCTCTTGGGCGAAGAACAGGTAACGATCAGGTCGCCGACCCCGGCCAGGCCGAGAAAGGTCATCGGGTTGGCACCCTGGCTCACGGCAAAGCGCGTCATTTCCGCCAGGGCCCGGGTAATCAGCATGCTTTTGGTGTTCTCGCCCATGCCCAGGGCCACCGCCATACCGGCGATAATGGCATAAACGTTCTTTAGCGCCCCACCCAGCTCGACACCGAAACGGTCGCTACTGGCATAGACACGGAAGGTACGCCCGTGCAGCACTGCCTGCACACGCTGGCAGAGCGCTTCGTCTTCACTGGCGACCACGGTGGCGGTCAGCGCATGCTCAGCGACTTCACGGGCCAGGTTCGGCCCTGAAAGCACACCGATGCGGGCCTCGGGGGCGATCTCTTCAAGGATCTGGCTCATCAACTTGAAGCTTTGCGCCTCGATCCCCTTGGTCAGACTGACCAGCATCTTGCCACGCAGCAGTTGCGCATGTGGCGCCAGCACACTGCGCAGCGCGCTGGATGGCAGGGCGACGAAGATCAGCTCGCACGCCTCTAGGGTCGCCAGCAGGTCGTTGACCGGATCAACGCCCGGGTGGATCTTCACGCCCTTGAGGTAACGTGGATTTTCCCGATTTGTGCGCATTGCCTCGGCCTGCTCCGGATCACGCATCCATTGCCGTACGCCGATGCCGTTTTCCGCCAGCAGATTCGCCACGGCGGTACCGAAACTCCCGCCTCCCAGAACTGCAACAGGCTGCTGTTCAGTCATATCCAATCCGTTAAAACCAATTAAGTGGCAACTCCCGCATTATACGGAGCGCCCGAGCCAGAGCCAGCGCCAGTTGTGTGAATTGACCACGAAATCGCGCCCTACGTCACTGAAAAATGCTGGCCACTCGGTTAACATGCCCGGTTTGAATTCGATACCAAGGCCGCACCGTGTCATTTGGCCCCCCAGCTTCGCGCCCCCTCTTGTTGTTGACTGCCGTATTGGCTGGCCCCACGGCAGCGGACGACCTGTTCGTCGACAGCCAGGCGCTACCTCAGGTACTCACCGCTACCCGGCTCAAACAGTCGCCCGCAGCGGTGCCTGGCAGCATGACCGTGCTCGACAGTGCCTTGATCAGCGCCAGCGGCGCCCGGGATATTCCCGAATTGCTGCGACTGGTACCCGGGATGATGATCGGCTACGGCGCCGGCAATCAGCCCACGGTCAACTACCACGGCAGCAACGTCAACGACGCCCGGCGCATGCAGGTGTTGATCGATGGCCGTTCGGTATACCGCCCTGGGCTGGCAACGGTGGACTGGAGCGACATTCCGCTGGCCATGGAGGATATCGAGCGCATCGAGGTGTTTCGCGGCCCCAATACTGTCAGCTATGGCGCCAACGCACTGATGGCGGTAGTCAACATCCTCACGCGCAAACCGGCCGACAGCCACGGCACGCGCTTGAAGGTTACCCGTGGCCAGCGCGGCATCAATGACTGGTATGCCAGTCAGGGCAGCGGTTGGGACGGCGGCGACCTGCGCCTGTCGCTCTCGGGCAAACAGGATGATGGCTTCGATGAAACCCGCAACGGCCAGGATTACCACGACAGTCGCCGCCTCGACCGCCTGAACCTGAGTGTCAGCCACGCCCTTACCAATAACCAGAGCCTGGATTGGCAGTTCGCCGCCAAGGAAGGCAGCAACCAACGGCCCTACACCTACAAGCCAGTGTTCTATGGCGTCACCGCCAACGGCGACGGCTCCGACACCAAGGCCAAGGACTATGCCGGCTCTGTACGCTGGAACATCGACTTCAACCCCGAGCACAGCCTTTACCTGCAAGGCACGGCCCAGCACTGGGACCGCCAGCAAGTGTGGCGCGCCTGTGATGCGGCCCTGTCGTTCAGCCCGGAACTGACCCGTTTGTGGCAGCTCAATCCGAACTACGCCGAGCAAGTGGCACGCAATATTCGTTCGCCATTGCCCGCTGGCGGTGCGACAGAGCAAGCCTTGGGCCGTCAAGTGCAGCAACAATGGCGCAACGGCGGCTCCAGCCAGGTGTGCGGCGACATCGACCAGAGCACCCGTGAAACCCGCTACGACCTGGAACTGCAGGACACCCTGAGCCTGTCCGACAGCCTGCGCCTGGTCAGCGGCGCCAACTACCGCTATGACCGCGCCGACTCGCAGACCTTCTTCAATGGCAGCCTCAACGACACCACCTGGCGCCTGTTCGGCCACCTGGAATGGCGCGCTGACGAGCACTGGATCGTCCAGGGCGGGGCGATGTTCGAAGATACCAAGCTCTCCGGCAGCTCACTCACCCCGCGCCTGGCCGTAAACTACCTGATCACCCCACGCCACGGTCTGCGGGCGGTGTACTCTGAGGCCGTGCGCTCACCGGACATGTTCGAAAACAATGTCAACTGGAGCTATCGCGTCAACAACCTGAGACCTGGTGCCTTCGGTCAACGCAGCGCCCGGTATTTCGTCAAGACCCGTGGACCAGGCGACCTCGAACAGGAACGCATGCGTTCGCGGGAACTGGGCTATAACGGTTACTTCGCCGACGCCGACCTGAGCGTTGACCTCAAGCTGTTCTACGACGAAATCACCGGCATGATCAGCGAGCCGCTGCGCAACAACCAGTACATCGCCAGCAATAGCAACAAGGCTCGATTCAGCGGTACCGAGACCCAACTGGACTGGCGTCTGAGTCCGGCTGACCGACTGCGCCTGACCTACGCCTATGTCGATGCCTGGGCCAGCAACCCCGATGATCGGCGCCTGAGCGCGCATAACAGTGGCTCGGCCGGCTGGCTGCGCGACTGGGGGCAAGGCTGGTCCAGCGCCCTCTTCTATTATGGTGACGACGAGCTGAACCAGTACCGCTTCGAGCGCGTCGATCTGCGCGTGGCCAAGCGCCTGCGCTGGGAGCGCACACAGCTTGAATTGGCGGGCACTGTGCAGCAGCGCCTGGATGATGAACCCACCACCTTTGCTGATAACCGCTTTGACAGCCGCCATGTTGTGTATTTCAGTGCGGAGCTGGAATTCTGATGCGCGTGTTGCGGCATTGGCTGCTATTGATCTGCCTGTGGCCACTGGGCGGGTTATCGGCCAGTGAAATCCTGCTCACCGGCATCCAGGACAGCCCCGGCGTCGAACAATTCGTCCAGGCCCTGCGTGAACGTCGCCCTGCCGACACGGTGCACTTCGTACCGGTGACCGAACTTGCCCGACCTTCCCGGCTCAATGCTGCGATCCGCCTGATCCTGCTCGACAGCGCCAGCCTGGAATGGCGATTGAGTGAGACCGCGGGTCCACCGGCGCTGGCCCTGCGTGTCAGCCGGGTCCAGGCAGAGCAGCGTCTGGGCAACTTGCGCCCGGCTTACCTGAGTTTGCTATGGAGCGATCCGCCCCTGGACCGTCAGTTGCGCTTGACCCGCTACCTGCTGCCCGAGGCCCAGCGTGTCGGCGTACTCTACGCCCAGCACAGCCACTTTCTGCTGGAAGAACTGCGCCGCGCAGCGAAACCCATGGGCCTTGAGATCGTTGCTCAAGCCTGGCCGGACTTGCGTGACAGCCGCCCCTTGCAAACCCTGCTGCAAAACAGCGATGTTCTGCTGGGCATCGACGATCCTCAGCTGTACAACTCCAAGACGGCGAAGAACTTGCTATTGAGCAGTTACGCCCGGCAGATGCCGGTAATCGGCCCGAACGCGGGGTTTGTTCGCGCCGGCGCCCTGGCCAGCACCCTGAGTAATCAGGACGATTGGCTGGCGGTCGTCGACCGGCTACTCGATCAACCGCCAGGCCGGTGGCCGCGAGCGCTTTACCCCGATCATTTCAGTGTCGTCGGCAATCAGCAGGTCGCCCGCGCCCTGGGAATCGAAACCATCGACCTCGAAGGCGCCGCCCTGGTGCTGGCCGAAGGAGAACGCAGACCATGAGGCGTCGTCTGAGCTGGGACATTCATACCCGCACGCAGATCATCAGCTTGGGGCCGGCGCTGCTGCTGACACTGTTGCTGATCAGCTTCTTCACCTTCGTACGGATCCAGGACCTGCGCCAGGAACTCAATCACACCGGCCAGCTGATCGCCAACCAGTTGGCGCCGGCGTCGGAGTACGGTGTCATCGCCGGCAACGACGAAGTACTCGAAAGCCTGATGCGGGCCACCTTGAGCATTCCTCATGTGCGTTTTCTCGAGGTCCAGGACAGCAGCAACCACATCCTGGTGTATGTCGAGCAGCCCGATGAACACGACAATCGCGCGCAGCAGGTAGAAGTGTTCCAGGCCCCTATCCGCCTGCAGCAGATCCGCCTGGATAACGACTTCCTGCACAGCGGCCGGCAACCCCTGAAGAACGTCGGTGATGACTACCTGGGCAGGGTCATTGTCGGCATGTCCAATGACGCCTTCAGCGAGCGCCAGAAGGAAATCGTGATCAAGGCAGGGATCCTCGCCCTGTTCGCCCTGCTCTTCACCTTTCTATTGGCCCGCCGCCTGGCGCTGAGCCTGGCCAAACCGATCAGCGATATGGGCCATGCGGTCAAAGCCATCCAGCAAGGCGACTTCAATGCACCCTTGCCGGTGGTCGATGACAGTGAACTCGGCCACCTGGCCCGGCATATCAACAATCTGGCCCGCGCCCTGGCTCAGGCCAGTCATGAACAGCAGCAGGCCATGTCGCAACTGATTCAGGCGCGCGAGGAAGCCGAACAGGCAAACCGGGCCAAATCCGACTTTCTGGCCATGATGAGCCATGAACTGCGCACGCCCATGAACGGTGTTTTGGGCATGCTGCAGCTACTGGAAACCACGGCGCTGAGTGAGGAGCAGGTGGAATACACCGCCGTGGCCAGTGAGTCGACCGGCCATTTGCTCAAGGTGATCAACGACATTCTCGACTTCTCGCGAATCGAGCGCACCAGCCTGGAACTGGAACATATCGACTTCAACCTTGGCGAACTGATCGGCAGTTGCGTGCAATCGTTCCAGCACCTGGCCAACCAGCGGGGCCTGAGCCTGCAACTACATCTGCCGCCGGGGATGGAGCAACTGCACGTCGTCGGGGACCCCACACGGATCCGTCAGATTCTGCTCAATCTGGTGGGCAATGCGCTGAAATTCACCGAACAGGGCAGCGTGCGCATCGAGCCCCGCTGGCAAGTGCTGGACCGCCAGCTGATCTGGTTCAACTGCGCCGTGCATGACACGGGTATCGGTATCGACAACCAGCGCCTGGAGATGATGTTCGTTGCCTTCCAGCAAGCCGACAGCTCGATTTCCCGGCGCTATGGCGGCACCGGCCTGGGCCTGTCGATCGCCCGCACCCTGGCTGAACGCATGGGTGGCACCTTGCGCGGCGAAAGCCGTGAAGGCCATGGCTCGACCTTTACCCTGGAGATGCCCCTGGCACTGGCGGTGCAACAGACGCCATGTCTGCCAAGCCAGCATATCGGTGCCGAAGAGGAAGGCCAGGGTCAGCGCATCCTGCTGGTCGAAGACAACCCGGTGAACCAGACGGTGATCGAAGCCATGCTGCGCAGCCTGGGGTTTGAGGTGTACATTGCTGTGGACGGCGCCCAGGCCGTGGCGCAAGTTGCTCGCCAGCGCTTTGCCGCGACGCTGATGGACTGCCGGCTGCCAATCATCGACGGCTATGAAGCAACCCGGCGCATCCGCCAGCTCCCCCAGGCTGCCTCCATGCCGATCATCGCCTTGACCGCAAACGCCTTGCAGGGTGATCGCGAGCGCTGCCTGAGTGCAGGAATGAATGATTACCTGGCCAAGCCGTTCAAACGAACTGATTTACAGCAAATTCTGCAGCGTTGGTTACCCGGTCAGTCAGCTGCGACTGGCGATTAATGTGAAATTGCGGCAGTCTTAGGAACTGGACAGGCCACTGAAAAGGCCTGAAAATAAAATTTCAGTGCACAAGTGTACTTCTTTGCCCCGTGCGCTGTGACTTTCACTACAACGCAATAGTCTATGTGTAGGCTGCCGCCCCAAGCACAAGCGTTTTGGGTCGGCCGGGAAGATTTGCCCCCCTGCCGCACGGGGACTATTGAGGAGCTCGCATGACCAAACAAAACGCCTTTACTCGGGAAGACCTGCTGCGCTGCAGTCGCGGTGAGCTGTTCGGCCCAGGTAACGCGCAACTGCCCGCCCCGAACATGCTGATGGTGGATCGCATCACCCATATCAGCGCCGAGGGTGGCAAGTACGGCAAAGGTGAATTGGTCGCCGAGCTGGATATCACCCCGGATCTGTGGTTCTTCGCTTGCCACTTCGAAGGTGATCCGGTCATGCCAGGCTGCCTGGGCCTTGATGCCATGTGGCAGCTGGTCGGCTTCTACCTCGGCTGGCAAGGCCTGCCAGGTCGCGGTCGCGCCCTGGGTTCCGGTGAAGTCAAATTCTTCGGCCAGGTGCTGCCAACGGCAAAAAAAGTCACGTACAACATTCACATCAAGCGCGTCCTGAAGGGCAAGCTGAACATGGCCATCGCTGATGGCTCGGTCAGTGTCGACGGTCGCGAGATCTACACCGCCGAAGGCCTTCGGGTCGGCGTATTCACCTCCACTGACAACTTCTAAGGGTTATCCGCATGCGCCGCGTCGTTATCACTGGTCTGGGCATTGTTTCGTGCCTGGGCAATGACAAAGAGACCGTCTCCGCCAACCTGCGTGCAAGCCGCCCTGGCATCCGATTCAACCCGGAATATGCCGAAATGGGTCTGCGTAGCCAGGTTTCCGGCTCCATTGACCTCAACCTCGAAGAACTGATCGACCGCAAGATCTTCCGTTTCGTCGGTCACGCTGCTGCCTACGCCTACCTGGCGATGGCCGACGCGATCAAAGATTCGGGCCTGACCGAAGAACAGGTGTCCAACCCGCGTACCGGCCTGATCGCCGGCAGCGGCGGCGCGTCGACCCTGAACCAGATGGAAGCGCTGGACATCCTGCGCGAAAAAGGCGTCAAGCGCGTTGGCCCGTACCGCGTCACCCGGACCATGAGCAGCACCGTCTCGGCGTGCCTGGCCACCCCGTTCAAGATCAAGGGCCTGAACTACTCCATCGCCTCTGCTTGCGCCACCAGTGCGCACTGCATCGGCACCGCGATGGAGCAGATCCAGATGGGCAAGCAGGACATCGTCTTCGCCGGTGGCGGTGAAGAAGAGCACTGGAGCCAGTCGTTCCTGTTCGACGCCATGGGCGCCCTGTCCAGCAAGCGCAACGACACCCCGGAAAAAGCCTCCCGTGCCTACGACGCCGACCGTGACGGCTTCGTTATCGCCGGTGGCGGCGGTATGGTCGTGGTCGAGGAGCTGGAGCACGCTCTGGCCCGTGGCGCGAAAATCTATGCCGAAATCGTCGGCTACGGTGCCACTTCCGATGGCTACGACATGGTCGCCCCGAGTGGCGAAGGCGCAATTCGCTGCATGCAGCAGGCGCTGTCCACCGTCGACACCCCGATCGACTACCTGAACACCCACGGCACCTCGACCCCGGTTGGCGACGTTGCCGAGATGAAAGGTGTGCGTGAAGTGTTCGGCGACAAGGCACCGGCCATCAGCTCGACCAAGAGCCTGTCCGGTCACTCCCTGGGCGCCGCCGGCGTTCATGAAGCGATCTACTGCATGCTGATGATGGAAGGCAACTTCATTGCCGGTTCCGCCAACATCGACGAGCTGGATCCAGAAGTGGCTGACCTCCCGGTTCTGCGTGAAACCCGCGAAAACGCCAAGATCGATACTGTGATGAGCAACAGCTTCGGCTTCGGCGGCACCAACGCCACCCTGGTGCTCAAGCGCTGGGAAGGCAAGTAAGGGCTAGTCTCTTGCACTGAAAACGCCCCGACTGGTTCGGGGCGTTTTTGTTTGTGCCTGGCATTCCCACCTAAACCGAAAACCGCCCTACCAACCCATTCAGATCAATCGCCAACTGCGACAACGCCTGACTCGCCGCATTGGTCTGATTGGCCCCCGCCGACGTCTGCATCGCCAGATCGCGAATGTTGGTCAGGTTGCGATCCACCTCCCGCGCCACCTGCGCCTGCTGCTCAGAGGCGCTAGCAATCACCAGGTTGCGCTCGTTGATCAGGCTGATAGCGGCGGCAATCTCCTCCAGCGCAGCCCCTGCCGCATGAGCCCCTTCCAGCGTGCTGCGGGCACGGTCGTTGCTCTGCTGCATGCCCGAGACCGCGCGATCAGTACCCTGCTGAATACCATGAATCATCTGTTCGATTTCCTGAGTCGACTGCTGGGTGCGATGCGCCAGGGCCCGTACCTCATCGGCCACTACCGCAAAACCGCGCCCTGCATCCCCGGCCCGGGCTGCTTCGATTGCAGCATTGAGGGCCAGCAGGTTGGTCTGCTCGGCAATGGCCCCAATCACATCCAGTACCTTGGTAATGCCATGCACCTGCTGCGCCAGCTGACCCACCTCTTCGGCGTTGGACGTCACACCTGCCGCCAGCGACTCGATCGAGGCCACCGTCAGACGCACTTGCTCACGGCCCTGGTGGGCGATCCGGTTCGACTCGCGAGACGCTTCTGAAGTGGCCACCGCGTTGCTGGCGACCTCCTCCACTGCCGTCGTCATCTGATTGACCGCCGTCGCCGCCTGCTCGATTTCCTGGCTCTGCTGCATCAGGCCGCGCGTGGCATCTTCAGTCACTGCACTCAACTCTTCTGACGCCGAAGCCAACTGGCTGGATGAGTCGGAGATGCGCGAAATCGTATCGCGCAAGCTGTGCTGCATCTGCTTGAGCGCCGTCAACAGCCGCGCCGGCTCGTCATTGCCGTGTACCGCAATCTGCGGAGTCAGGTCGCCGGTGGCTACCACCTCGGCCACCTGCAGTGATTGCGCCAAGGGACGGACGATACTGCGGGTCAAGGTCAGCGCCAGAACGATGGTAATCACCAGCGCGGCCAGCAACAGCGCAACGACCCAGACCTGGGCATTCTTGTACACCGCCTCGGCCAGGTCGGTAGCGGTGTTGGCATGATGGTTATTCAGCGCGATCAGCTCGTTGAGCGTGGCGGTAAGCTGATCGGCCATCTGGTTCATCTCGCCATTGACCAGGGCAATGGCGGCATCGACCTGCCCTTGCACCGACAGCTCGGTTACCTGGGCTTGCAAGCCCAGGTACTGTTGTTCAAGTTTCAGGTAGCGATCAAACAGCGTCTGCTCTTCAGGCAGGACAATCAGCGCCTGGTACTGCTGCTGCGCCTTGCTCAGGCCGGCCTTGATTTCCTCGATGCGCGTCTTGTTCTGCTGCAGCGACTGCGGGTCGCGATTGATCAGTAAGCGCAAGTTCAGGGCACGAATACGCAAAGTGTCCTGGGACATCTTGCCTACCGCGATGACGCTGGGCAGCCAGTTGCTGTCGACCTGCTGCGACTGTTGGCGCATGCTGCCCATCTGCATCAGCGCAAAAGCACCGAGAGCAACCACCAACAGTGCCACCAGACCGAATCCCAAACCGGCCCTGGGCGCGATATTCATGCTTCTCAAGTTCATCTTCCGGCTCCTTCCAAAAGCGCTGCAAAGCGATGCAGCTGTCCCTTCTTCTAGAAGATATCGGCCCTTGGAAGATTTGCGTTAGACGAAAACATGATATCAAAACGCCCGCTCATCTCGACGACAGGCGCGGTCCGCTTCAGCGCACGGTAAACCGCTGTTCGGCGAGCAGGCGATCACCCTGGAAAACCATGAAATGCCACTGCCCCGGCACCACTTCATGAGTTTCGGTGAACTCGTAGGCCATGACATCCTGTGCGGCACCAGGCACCAGTTTCTGTACCACTTCGAATTTGTCGTGGCGCTTGCCATCGGGGGTACGCACCCCTGGCGTGAGGTACAGCAAGGTCAGCGGTGTGTCTTCCGCGACCTTGCCTTCCAGGCGGTAGCGCATGCCGAACTTGCTGCCCAGCCGCGCCGGAATCTCGTCAGTGTGCTGGATCGTCTGATTGCTCTGGGTCAGTACCCGCTCGCCCGGCTGGAAGTTCTGGTGACGGGTTTCGAACAGGCCATACTCGACCGGCCCTTCTACCCGGACCTCGGCACTGGCCAGGCCACTGACCAGCAAAAGCCCGCACACAGCACTGAAACGACTGGAAAACATGATGCACTCCATCAGGATTGATGGCGGCAGGCTATGACGCTGGCATGACAGCCTGATGACAACTGAAAAACTGACAGGCACATCATTCTCGCTTGCGTGGCAAAACCGCGAGAAAGTTCTCCTGCGCGACCTTTTGCGCCACCTCGGCGGGCAAGGCATCGAGAAAAGGATCGAAACTATGTAGTTGTTCTCCCAGGCTATCAAACCGGCCAACCACATCAGAACCGAGCATGAAGCGCTCGGGGAAGCGCTTGACCAGCGCTACCCACTCCCCCCTGGGTTTGCCCTGCTCGTCCAGCAAGTAAGGCTGCAGCACGCTCCAGGACAGGTCCACATAGAGATTGGGATAGCTTTCGAGCATGCGCGACAGCGTTGGCAATAGAAAATCCAACTGCGTTTGATGGCGGTGGATCTCCATGCTGGTGCCGGCATGGGCCCAGATGAACCGGGTGTGTGGATGGTTGCGCAACGGCTCTTCAATTTCAGCCAGGTACAACGGATTGCGCTCGCGCTTGGAAGTGATATTTGAATGGATCAGCACCGGCAGATCCTGCTCGGCCGCCAGGTGGTAGATACGGGTCATGGCTTCGTTGTTGGCACGAGGCGTATCGCCACTGGTCAGCGCCGTCAGGTCATCATGCCGGGTGAAGACCTCGCCAATGCCCTGCCAGAGCCCCGGATACAGTACGAGCATCCGCTCGATATGCGCCACAGCATTCTTGTCCACCGGGTTGAAGCCGGTCAGAAACGGGTGAAAGCGCTGGCGTTGTTCAGGTTCGAGTTTTTCCAGCGCTGCCGCCACGTAAATATCGGTGGCGCTATACCAATAGGCATCGGCATCGTCACCGGCGTAGTAGCGCGGGCGCTTGGGTTCGTCCTCATGCCATTTTTTCGCTACCGCGACACCCGAGATCATCGATTGATCGATACGCGCCGCATCCATCGCCTTGAGCAGCGCCTGCATGCCCTCGCTTTCCTGGAAGAAGTCCACGTAGTGCAAGTGTGCATCGCTGTAGCGATACTCCCGCGCCTGTACGCTTTGCAGGGTCATTCCCATCAATACCATCCAGCCCAGATGCCTGGCAAACATTGCACGCTCCTTCCTGGCGATTCAGACAGGGTAGACCGGCCTGGTCGCCGCGCAGTTCAGGCGACGCGTGTAACAGGTTATGCTCAAGCTCATCATTCCCGGCCTGGAGCCCACCGTGAGCAACCCTCTGGTCATCCACCCTCGCGCCGAATCCGTCGAGGGCCAACCGATCCTGCGCCCACTACCTTCGGCACAGTGCCGCAGTGTCGGACCGTTCGTGTTCTTCGACCACATGCTCGAGACCGACTATGCGTCCGGCCATGGCGTGAATATTCGGCAGCACCCACATATTGGTCTTTCTACCCTGACCTACCTGTTCGAAGGCGAGCTCCTGCACAAGGACAGCCTAGGCTCGGATCAACGGGTCAAGGCCGGGGACGTCAGCTGGATGACGGCAGGTAGCGCTATTGCCCATGTCGAGCGCACCCCGGCTGATCTGTTAGCCAGCGGCTCACGCCTGCATGGCCTGCAAATCTGGTTGGCCTCCCCCAAAGACAAGGAACAAGGACCCGGACATTACAGCCATCACCCGGCCGCGACCCTACCAGGCAGCGACAGCCTGGGGGTGAACATTCGCCTGATTGCCGGCAGCGGTTTCTGCCTGCAATCACCGGTGCCGGTGCTTTCACCGACCCTCTACGCCTTGGTGCAAATGCAGTCCGCCACCACCTTGAGTGTCCCGACCGAGCACGTCGAGCGCGCGCTCTATGTGCTCGAAGGCGAAGTATTCTTGAATGACGAAGCCGTCGAGCCCCACAGCCTGGTGGTGCTGCCCGAAGGTGAAGAAATGAGCCTGTACGCCGAGAGTGAAAGCAAACTGGTGCTGTTCGGTGGCGCGCCGCTGGATGGGCCACGGCGGATGAACTGGAACTTCGTTGCCAGTGATCCGGCGTTGATCGAGCAGGCCCGGGCGCGCTGGGCGGCCGGGGATTGGCCGACGGTGCCGGGGGAAAGCGAGCGAATCGAGTTGCCTTGAAATTGATCGCGGGGCAAGCCCGCCGGCAAGCCCGCCCCCACCGGGAGAGTGAAAACTCGGTGGGAGCGGGCTTGCCCCGCGAAACTGTCAGACTTTGAAGACTTCATCCAGCAAGTTGTACATCGCCCGGAACGCCCGCTTGGAGGTACGCGCGTCGTACTTCATCTTGCCAGGGATGTTTGCTGCGGTATCAGTGAACGAGTGCACTGCGCCGCCATAGCTGACCAGTTGCCAGTCAACCTTGGCCGCGTCCATCTCTGCCTCGAAGGCCGGCAATTGCTCCTTGGGTACAAACGGGTCAGCCGCACCGTGCAATACCAGCATCGAAGCCTTGACCTTGCCTTCTTGCGCCGGCAACGGCGTGTCGAGGGTGCCATGGAATGACACCGCAGCCTGCAGGCGGGCATCCTCGCGGGCCAGTTCCAGCGCACAACATCCGCCAAAACAAAAGCCGAAGGTAGCCAGTTTGCCCGGTTCCAACACCGCCTTCGATTGCCCCAACAACTGATCCAGCGCTGCCTTCAGGCGCTTGCGCAGCTCAACCCGATCATCCTTCAACGGCGTCATTGCCGCACCCGCTTCGTCCATGTTCGAGGGTCGCAGGGTCTGCCCGTAGATATCGGCGAGCAACACCACGTAGCCCTGGGCGGCAACATCCCGGGCAATCCGTTCAGCCCCTTCGCCAACCCCCATCCAGTTTGGCGCCATCAGCAAACCAGGTTGCGCCGTGGCACCCTGGGTATAGAACAAGCGACTCTCATAGGCTTTGCCGGCAACATGATAGACCAGCGAATCAACGGTAACCTTGCTCATGCACTCCTCCTTGCACCATGAAAAAAGCCCGCCGAAGCGGGCTTTCCTGCAACTACTTAAGCCGATAACTCGACCAGCAGCTTGTTCAGGCGACGAACGTAAGCCGCCGGGTCCTTCAGGCTGTCACCTGCCGCCAGCGCGGCCTGATCGAAGAGGATGTGCGAGAAGTCAGCGAAACGGTCTTCGCTCTGCTCGTTATCCAGCTTCTCGATCAGCGGATGGCCTGGGTTGAATTCAAAGATCGGCTTGGAGTCCGGCACCTTCTGCCCGCTGGCTTCAAGGATCTGGCGCATCTGCAGACCCAGGTCCTGTTCACCAATAGCCAGAATCGCTGGCGAATCGGTCAGACGGTGCGATACCCGCACTTCGCTGACGCTTTCACCCAAGGCGGCCTTCAGACGCTCGACCAGGCCTTCTTTTTCCTTGGCGACTTCTTCCTGGGCTTTCTTGTCCTCGTCGGAGTCCAGCTTGCCCAGATCCAGGTCACCACGGGCAACGTCGACGAAGCTCTTGCCGTCGAACTCGCTCAGGTAGCTCATCAGCCACTCGTCGATACGGTCGGTCAGCAGCAGCACTTCGATGCCTTTCTTGCGGAAGACTTCCAGGTGCGGGCTGTTCTTGACCTGCGCGTAGGACTCGCCGGTGAGGAAGTAAATCTTGTCCTGACCTTCCTTGGCGCGAGCCAGGTAGTCGGCCAGGGACACGCTCTGCTCGCCGCTGTCGTCGCTGGTGGACGCAAAGCGCAGCAGGCCGGCGATCTTCTCTTTGTTGGCGAAGTCTTCGGCCGGACCTTCCTTCATCACCTGACCGAAGTTCTTCCAGAAGCCCTTGTACTGCTCAGGCTCGTTCTTCGCCAGCTTCTCGAGCATGTCCAGCACGCGCTTGGTCAGCGCCGACTTCATCGAGTCGATGATCGGGTCTTTCTGCAGGATTTCCCGCGAGACGTTCAGCGACAGGTCGTTGGAATCGACCACGCCTTTGATGAAGCGCAGGTACAGCGGCAGGAACGACTCGGCCTGGTCCATGACGAACACACGCTGGACGTACAGCTTCAGACCGCGCGGCGCTTCGCGCTGGTACAGGTCAAACGGCGCACGTGCCGGCACGTACAGCAGCGAGTTGTACTCAAGCTTGCCCTCGACCTTGTTGTGACTCCAGGCCAGCGGGTTCTCGAAATCGTGGCCGATGTGCTTGTAGAACTCCTGGTATTCCTCGTCCTTGATCTCGGTACGCGGACGGGTCCACAGGGCGCTGGCGCGGTTGACGGTTTCCCATTCCACGGCCGGTTTCTCTTCACCCTCAGCCGCTTCGACTTCTTTAGGCAGCTCGATCGGCAGGGCAATGTGGTCGGAGTATTTCTTGATGATATTGCGCAGGCGCCAGCCATCGGCGAACTCTTCTTCACCTTTTTTCAGGTGCAGAACAATACGCGTGCCGCGATCGGCTTTGTCCACAGTGGCGACATCAAAATCGCCTTCGCCCCTGGAGGACCAATGCACGCCTTCGGCAGCCGGTGCGCCGGCACGACGGCTGAACACGTCAACTTTGTCGGCGACGATGAAGGCCGAGTAGAAGCCCACACCGAACTGGCCGATCAGGTGCGAGTCTTTCTTCTGGTCACCACTAAGGTGCTTCATGAAGTCGGCAGTGCCGGACTTGGCAATGGTACCCAGGTGGGTGATCACGTCCTCGCGGCTCATGCCGATGCCGTTGTCTTCGAGGGTGACGGTATTGGCGTCTTTATCGAAGCTGACACGAATTTTCAGCTCAGCGCCGCCTTCTAACAGCTCAGGCTTGGCCAGGGCTTCGAAACGCAGTTTGTCGACCGCGTCAGAAGCGTTGGAAATCAGTTCGCGAAGGAAGATTTCCTTGTTCGAATACAGGGAATGGATCATGAGGTGCAGCAGTTGCTTTACCTCGGTCTGGAAGCCCAGGGTTTCTTTTTGAGTTTCCACACTCATGGTCTTCAACACTCCAATCTGATGGCAGTTGTCGTTCGGCAGGCGGGCACATCGGCCCTGGCCTGCTTTCACGGCGGGATGAGCAACAGATGGGGGCGCGAGAGACTATTTCAAGGGCTGATTGATTTCTTCGATCTTGAAATGCGCGCGTGCGGTAGCAATGGGCTCGTCCTGACTGCCTTGCCAGGCGGTGATCGCCACATTGGTCACCCGTCGCCCCTGACGCCACAGCTGGCAGCGAGCATAGGTATCGCGAAAATGCCCGGCACGCAGGTAGTCGATAGAGAAATCGATGATCTTCGGAATCGTCGCACTCTCGGTGAAAATCAGCAGGTACAGTGCCGCCGACAACTCCATGAAACCGGCGATCACGCCACCATGAATAGCCGGCAGCAGTGGATTGCCGATGTTGTCCCGATTGGCTGGCAAGCAGAACAGCAGGTCATCGCCCTGGCGACTGCACTGGATGCCGATCAAGCCCGCATACGGAATTAGTTGCAATAGCGGCTGGTAGTTGCCTTCAGCATGGGCCTGACGCAGTTGCGCGTGTATCTCTGGAGGAATCATTGCGTAGGCTCCTTCAACGCATTACCAAAGTTCAGACCACCCTTCACACCTTTGCCCAAGCGCATGAAGGTACCGACCACCTGGGCTATCGGTTGCTCGGGATCATCCTGGTAGGCCATGCCACGGGTGAAAATCACATCCCGAGTGACCCGGTAACAATGGGCATAACCGTAGATATCCAGCCCGGCCTTGGCCGGATGCATATAGTCGATGCGCAGGTCGAGGGTCGGGCAGACCTCAAACTCGGCCAGCGCACACAACGTAGCCATGCCACAGGTGGTATCCATCAATGTAGTCAGGGCACCACCGTGAATAGCGCCGGTCTGGGGATTACCGACAATTTTCGTCGAATACGGCAACAACAGGGTCATTCCCTGAGTATCTGCATGCTGCACACGCATCTTTAACACCTGGCAATGAGGCAGCGCAGAAAGAAATCGCTCAGCCATGGCCATCAATGGAGTGTCGCTCATGTCACTAAGACCCTTGTGGTTATTGAAGCTATGCACATGCCTGAAAAAAAGTCTATATAGATCCGAGAGTTATATATCTGTAATGTATGTGGAACTTATTCCAGTTACTTGAGCTCAAAGGAACAAGTAACTTATTCCACAAGGAGAAACACCCCATGCGTAAACCTTTTGCTTTCGCCGTAATGCTGGCCGCCGCCCTGGGTCTCGCTGCTTGCGATAAAGCCAGCGAAGACAAAGCTCAGGATGCTGCGCAACACACCGAGAACGCCCAGCAAAAGATGGACGAAGCTCAGGATAAAGTGAACGAGGCCGCAAAAGAAAACGCTGAAGCCGCCAAAGACAGTGCTGAAGCGCAACAGAAAGCTGCTGAAGAAGCCGCTAAAGAAGCCGCTCCTGCTGCTCCGGTCACTCCTGCCGAGCCTGCCAAGTAAGCAAGCCCGCTGGAATAAAAAACCCGACAATTGTCGGGTTTTTTTATGCCTGCGTTTTAGTTAACCCTTCAGTTAACCGCAGTCTCTTTATTCCCTTCCGCCGCAGGCGCTTCGGTGGGGGTATAGACCATCACATCCAGTACATCGGAGTGAAACTCGCGCCGATACAGCACTACTACCACGCCCGCACTCATCAGCATGAACAGCCAGGGACTGATGAACCAACTGAGCATGGCCATGCCGAAATAATAAGAACGCAAGCCGAAGTTGAACTGGTTGGCGGCCAGGGAAATCACCCGAGCGGCACGCTGGGCAAACGCCTTGCGCTCCATTTCACTGACATGGCGCTCGCCGATCATTGGCGCCGAGCCCACCAGCACAGCAGCGAAGTTGTACTGGCGCATGCACCAGCTGAAAGTGAAAAAGGCATAGACAAACACCGTGGCCAGGCACAGCAGTTTGATTTCCGACATGCCTTGAGTCGCTTGCTGGACCAGCGGCAGATCTGCCAGCAGTGACACAGCGCGGTCAGAGGCACCAAGCACGGTGAGGATACCGGCGAGAATAATTAGCGTACTGGAAGCAAAAAACGACGCATTGCGCTCAAGGTTGCCGATCACACTGGCATCGGCGATGCGGTTGTCGCGCATCAGCATGCGGCGCATCCAGTCTTCACGGTACAGATGCAGCACGCTGGCTAGGCATGCGGTATCACGCCCTTTCCAGGTCGCGTAGCGGGTATAGCCGCCCCAGCAGACAACAAACCAGCAGGCCGCCAGCAGGTGATTCAGATTGCTTTGAATGAAGCTCATGCGAGGTCCCGGTAAAAAGTTTCGCGCACAGTAGAACGCATTGACCGACGTTCGACGCTTAGCCGAAGAAAAAGACACGCCCTGGACCAAGAAACGAAAAAGCCCCGCATCTTTTCAGATGCGGGGCTTGGAATCTGCCCTGCCCGACGCGCGATGGCTTGTGGCCGACGTCAGGCTAGAGGCCTATTCTCAGGCCAGCGCTTCGCGCGGCTTGCCGAGCATGCGGTCACAGACCACGGCCACACCCAGGGTGACGACCGAAGGGACCAGCCAGGCCAGGCCCTGCTCGCTCAATGGCAGATGTGCCAAGACGTCTGGCAGCAGGTGAGCCAGGCTGGTGCCCTTGATGGCATCAACCATACCGAACAGCAGCGATACCAGCATCACGGGTGCGAGGATGCGTACCTGGGAGTTCCACAGCTCTTTGCAGAAGCTCAGGCCGACCACCACGATGCACGGCGGATAGATCGCAGTCAGCACCGGGATCGAGAACATGATCAGCTTGGTCAGACCCAGGTTGGAGATCAGCAGCGAGAAGCCGCAGAGGATCACCACCAGGGTGCGGTAGGACAACGGCAACACCTGGCTGAAGTACTCGGCACAGGCACAGGTCAGACCCACCGCAGTCACCAGACAGGCCAGCGCAATCAGTACCGCCAGGAAGCCACTGCCCAGGGAGCCGAAGGTGTGCTGCACATAAGCGTGCAGGACTGCTGCGCCATTGGTCGCACCGGTGGCAATTTCATGGCTGCTCGCACCCAGGCGGAACAGGCTGATGTATACCAGCGCCAGGCCGACACCGGCGATCAGGCCGGCAATGATGGCGTAACGGGTGATCAGCCGCGGCGACTCGACGCCACGGGAACGAATGGCGTTGACGATAACGATACCGAACACCAGCGCACCCAGGGTATCCATGGTCAGGTAACCATTGATGAAGCCTTGGGAGAACGCCGAAGCTTCATAGGCCGGCAATGCGTCACCGCTGGTACCAGCCGGCAGCATGAACGCAGCAATACCCAGGGCCGCCAGGGCAATGATCTTCAGCGGTGCCAGGAAGCGCCCCACGGTATCGAGCAACTTGCCGGGATACATGGACACCGCCAGCACCACCAGGAAGTACACCAGGCTGTAGATGAACAGTGCCATCGGGCTTTCGCCGGTCAGCGGGGCCACGCCCACTTCGAAGGACACCGTCGCGGTGCGCGGGGTAGCGAACAGCGGGCCGACCGACAGGTAGCAGACCGCCGCAAGCAAGCCACCGGCAACTTTACCGATAGGACTGCTCAGTGCGTCCATGCCGCCGCCAACCTTGGCCAGGGCGATAACCGTGATGACCGGTAGGCCTACCGCAGTGATCAGGAAGCCCAATGCCGCCATCCAGACATGAGGACCGGACTGCAGGCCGACGATAGGCGGGAAGATGATATTGCCCGCACCGACGAACAACGCGAACGTCATAAAACCAAGCGCCAGGATGTCCTGGCCTTTCAACACTTTCATTAAGGAAATACCACACTTCTGAAATCGGGATTTAGAGAGGGATTTCCCCTTGGGTGAGGGAAAATGTAGCCCGTCCGGATGAGACAAGCCCTTTAAAGCATGCCCGTACCCTTTTGGGGTACCGACACGAAAGTGCGCACAGTGTAACCAAGTTGCACCAAGCGCGCACCGCTGCCAGACGAGGTGTCCGATGAGCGCACATGTTTGTCGCCTTGATGACAGCAATCCGGGTGTCACTTGGTAATACCTGATCCCGTAGAAACAAAAAGGCCACCCGAAGGTGGCCTTTTTGTTCAGCGGGCAGTGATTACTTCTTCACTTCCCAGCCAGTCAGCTCGGCCAGGGCCTTGCCGATGTCTGCCAGCGAACGCACGGTTTTCACACCAGCGTCTTGCAGAGCAGCGAATTTCTCGTCTGCAGTGCCTTTGCCGCCGGAGATGATTGCGCCAGCGTGGCCCATACGCTTGCCCGCAGGAGCGGTAACACCAGCGATGTAGGAAACGACAGGCTTGGTCACGTTAGCCTTGATGTAGGCAGCCGCTTCTTCTTCAGCCGAACCGCCGATCTCACCGATCATGACGATCGCTTCGGTCTTCGGGTCTTCCTGGAACAGCTTCAGGATGTCGATGAAGTTCGAGCCCGGGATCGGGTCACCGCCGATACCAACGCAGGTGGACTGACCGAAACCGGCGTCAGTGGTCTGCTTGACCGCTTCGTAGGTCAGGGTGCCGGAACGGGAAACGATACCGACCTTGCCTGGCAAGTGGATGTGACCTGGCATGATGCCGATCTTGCACTCGCCCGGAGTGATGACGCCTGGGCAGTTAGGGCCGATCAGGGTAACACCCAGCTCGTCGCACTTGACCTTGGCATCCAGCATGTCCAGGGTAGGAATGCCTTCGGTGATGCAGACGATCAGCTTGATGCCGCCGAACGCCGCTTCCAGGATCGAGTCTTTGCAGAAAGGAGCCGGAACGTAGATAACCGAAGCGTCAGCACCGGTAGCCGCAACGGCTTCTTTAACGGTGTTGAACACAGGCAGGCCCAGGTGAGTGGTGCCGCCTTTGCCCGGAGTCACGCCGCCAACCATCTTGGTGCCGTAGGCGATGGCTTGCTCGGAGTGGAAAGTACCTTGCGAGCCGGTGAAGCCCTGGCAGATGACTTTGGTGTCTTTATTGATCAGGACGCTCATTACTTGCCCTCCGCAGCTTTTACAACTTGTTGAGCAGCGTCGGTCAGGCTGGTTGCAGCAATGATGTTCAAACCGCTTTCTGCCAGTACTTTAGCACCCAGTTCAGCGTTGTTACCTTCCAGGCGAACAACAACCGGTACCTTGACGCCGACTTCTTTCACCGCGCCGATGATGCCTTCGGCAATCATGTCGCAGCGAACGATGCCGCCGAAGATGTTGACCAGAACGGCCGCAACATTGCTGTCGGACAGAATGATCTTGAAGGCTTCGGTAACGCGCTCTTTGGTAGCACCACCACCTACGTCGAGGAAGTTGGCTGGCTTGCCGCCGTGCAGGTTGACGATGTCCATGGTACCCATGGCCAGGCCAGCACCGTTGACCATGCAACCGATGTTGCCTTCCAGGGCCACGTAGTTCAGCTCGAAGCTGGCAGCGTGGGCTTCACGAGGGTCGTCTTGCGACGGGTCGTGGAAGGTTTTCAGCTTAGGCTGACGGTACATGGCGTTAGCGTCGATGTTGATTTTCGCATCGAGGCAGTGCAGGTCGCCGTCGGCCTTGATGACCAGCGGGTTTACTTCCAGCAGGGCCAGGTCGTGTTCTTTGAACAGCTTGGCCAGGCCGACGAAAATCTTGGCGAACTGTGCAACTTGCTTGCCTTCCAGACCCAGCTGGAATGCCAGTTCACGACCTTGGAATGGCTGAGCGCCAACCAGAGGATCGATAGTAGCCTTGATGATCTTCTCAGGAGTGTCGTGAGCGACTTTCTCGATGTCCACGCCACCTTCGGTGGAGGCCATGAACACGATACGACGGCTCGAACGGTCGACTACAGCGCCCAGGTACAGCTCTTTGGCGATGTCAGTGCAGGATTCGACCAGGATCTTGGTCACTGGCTGACCGTTGGCGTCAGTCTGGTAAGTCACCAGACGCTTGCCCAACCACTGCGCAGCAAACGCTTTGGCGTCTTCTTTGCTGCGAACCAGCTTGACGCCGCCCGCTTTACCGCGACCACCGGCGTGAACCTGGGCTTTTACAACCCACTCGGTGCCACCGATTTTTTCGCAGGCTTCTGCGGCAGCTTCAGGGGTGTCGACTGCGAAACCCTTGGAAACTGGCAGGCCGTATTCAGCGAACAGCTGCTTACCCTGATACTCGTGAAGATTCATGCTTTTTACCGTCTTCGTTAGGTACTGCGCTTCGGCGCTGCGCTCTTGTCGAGTGCCGCGCCACCTGTGACCACTTGCCCCCGGCATGCTCCGGGAGTTCGAGTCCGGCGGACTTTCCGCGGTGAGTCATGCACGCAAGACTCACGACGGGCCACCCGCCGTGGTTTCTTATTGTTTAACGCTTCTTACGGTTGGCTACGTGAATGGCACCGCCATTCACAGCCAGCGCGGCTTCATGCAGCGCTTCGGACAGGGTCGGATGGGAGAAAACCATCATGCCCAGGTCTTCAGCGCTGGTGCCGAATTCCATTGCGATTGCACCCTGCTGCACCAGTTCGGCAGCCGATGGGCCAATCACGTGTACACCCAGAACGCGGTCGGTCTTGGCATCGGCGATGACCTTGACGAAACCACCGGTGTCGTTGGCCGCCATCGCACGGCCGCTGGCCGCGAACGGGAAGGTGCCCACGTTAACCTCAACGCCTTCAGCCTTCAAGGTCTGTTCGGTTTTACCGACCCACGCGATTTCCGGGTGAGTGTAGATAACCGATGGGATCAGGTCGTAGTTCATCTGGGCTTTGTGGCCCTTGATGCGCTCGACAACCATGATGCCCTCTTCCGAGGCTTTGTGAGCCAGCATCATGCCACGAACCACGTCACCGATGGCGTAAACGCCCGGTACGCTGGTCGCGCAATGATCATCGACGAAGACGAAACCACGCTCGTCGATGGTCACGCCGCTATCGGCAGCCAGCAGATCAGTGGTCACTGGACGACGGCCGACCGCAACGATCAGCTTGTCGAAGGTGATTTTCTGTTCGCCGTTGGCATCGGTGTAGGTCACTTCGACTTCAGCGCCGTTGACCTTGGAGCCGGTCACGCGAGCGCCCAGCTTGATGTCCAGACCTTGCTTGGTCAGGGTCTTCAGGGCTTCCTTGGAGACGGCGGCATCGGCAGCCATCAGGAAGGTGTCCAGCGCTTCCAGGACGGTTACTTCTGCGCCCAGGCGAGCCCAGACCGAACCCAGTTCCAGACCGATAACGCCAGCACCGATAACGCCCAGGCGCTTAGGTACGGCCTGGAATTCCAGGGCGCCGGTGGAGTCGACGATGACATTCTGGTCGACCGGAGCCGGTGGAATGTCGATCGGACGCGAACCGGAAGCCAGGATCACGTTTTCGGCTTCGATGATTTCGGTGGTGCCGTCAGCTTTGGTGACTTCGACTTTTTTGCCAGCCAGCAGCTTGCCGTGGCCCTGGATCGAAGTAACGCCGTTGGCCTTGAACAGGGTGGCAACACCGCCGGTCAGGTTCTTGACGATGCCAGCCTTGCGGCCAACCATCGCAGCGACGTCCATTTTGACTTCGCCGGTGGAGATACCGTGAACGTTGAAGCTTTCTTTGGCTTCCTTGTACTTCCAGGAGCTGTCCAGCAGCGCCTTGGACGGAATGCAACCCACATTCAGGCAGGTACCGCCGAGGGCCAGTTTGCCCTCGCCGTCAGTGTACTTCTCGATACAGGCAGTGCTCAGACCGAGTTGCGCGGCCTTGATAGCAGCTACGTAGCCGCCAGGACCTGCGCCAATCACTACCACGTCGAATTTCTGGGTCATAAAAGATTCCTTTTAGCTTCAAGCGACAAGCTGCAAGCTGCAAAACGAAACGTTTCTACCAGAAACGTAACGTTTGCGGCTTGCAGCTGTTTTATCAGATGTCCAGCAGCAGACGAGCCGGGTCTTCCAGCAGGTTCTTGATGGTCACCAGGAAGGTCACGGCTTCTTTACCGTCGATCAGGCGGTGATCGTAGGACAGCGCCAGGTACATCATCGGACGGATAACGACCTGACCGTTGACGGCCATAGGACGCTGGATGATGTTGTGCATGCCCAGGATAGCAGCCTGCGGCGGGTTGACGATCGGGGTCGACATCATCGAACCGAAGGTACCACCGTTGGTGATGGTGAAAGTACCACCGGTCATTTCGTCGATCGACAGCTTGCCGTCACGTGCCTTCTTGCCGAAGGTAGCGATGCCGTTTTCGATCTCGGCCAGGCTCATCAGCTCGGCGTTACGCAGAACCGGTACCACCAGGCCACGGTCGCTGGATACGGCAACGCCGATGTCCGCATAGCCATGGTAGACGATGTCGGAACCGTCGATCGAGGCGTTGACCGCCGGGAAGCGTTTCAGCGCTTCGGTAGCAGCCTTGACGAAGAACGACATGAAGCCCAGGCGAACGCCGTTGTGGGTCTTCTCGAACAGGTCCTTGTACTTCGAACGCAGAGCCATGACTTCAGTCATGTCGACTTCGTTGAAGGTGGTCAGCATGGCCATGTTCGACTGTGCTTCGACCAGACGCTTGGCAACGGTGGCACGTACGCGAGTCATCGGTACACGCTTCTCGGTACGATCGCCAGTAGCAACGATCGGTGCGGCAGCAGCAGCGGCAGGCTTGGCAGCTGGAGCGGCGGCCGGTGCGGATTTCTTCGCTTCGATGGCAGCTACAACGTCTTCCTTGGTGATGCGACCGTCTTTACCGGTGCCCTTGATGCTGTTCAGCGCGATACCGTTCTCTTCGGCCAGCTTGCGTGCAGCCGGAGCGCCGATGGCGTCTTCGTCGCCAGCAGCAGCGGCAGGTGCAGCAGCGGCAGCAGGAGCGGCGGCAGCGGCAGGAGCAGCGGCGGCAACGCCACCTTCTTCGATCGAGCCCAGGACTTCGTCGGACAGGACGGTTTCGCCCTCGCCCTTGACGATAGCGCCCAGTACGCCGTCGGCGGTAGCCAGTACTTCGAGGACAACCTTGTCGGTCTCGATGTCGACGATCAGTTCGTCACGCTTGACCGCTTCGCCCGGTTGCTTGTGCCAGGTGGCAACGGTGCCATCGGCAACCGATTCCGGGAAAGTAGGGGCTTTGATCTCGATAGCCATTATCAGTGGTTCCTTAAATTCGGTTTCTAGTGCGCGATGGCATTAAACGGTGAAGGCATCTTGCAGCAGTTTTTCCTGCTGCTCGGCGTGCATCGAAGCGTAACCACAAGCAGGTGCTGCCGAAGCATCACGACCGGCGTACTCCAGAACCAGCTCTTTATTGTGGCGGCTCAGGATACGACGCATGTGGTGCTGGCTGCTGTACCAGGCGCCCTGGTTCATCGGCTCTTCCTGGCACCACACCACGTCCGTGAGACTGGTGTATGGCGCGAGGATCTCGACCAGATCGTCCTCAGGGAATGGATACAGCTGCTCGATACGCACGATAGCGATGTCTTCGCGGCCTTCGGCACGGCGTTTTTCCAGCAGATCGTAGTAGACCTTGCCCGAGCACAGGACCAGGCGAGTGACCTTTTTCGGATCGAGGGTATCGATTTCCGGGATCACGGTCTGGAACGAGCCTTCGGCCAGATCTTCCAGGGTCGAGATGGCCAGCTTGTGGCGCAGCAGCGACTTTGGAGTCAGTACGATCAGCGGCTTGCGCAGCGGACGGATGACCTGACGACGCAGCAGGTGGTAGATCTGAGCCGGCGTGGTCGGTACGCAAACCTGGACGTTGTGCTCGGCGCACAGCTGCAGGTAACGCTCCAGACGTGCCGAGGAGTGCTCAGGCCCCTGCCCTTCATAACCGTGAGGCAGCAGCATGGTCAGACCGCACAGACGGCCCCACTTGTGCTCGCCACTGGTGATGAACTGGTCGACAACCACCTGGGCACCGTTGGCGAAGTCGCCGAACTGGGCTTCCCAGATAACCAGCGCGTTTGGCTGGGTGGTCGAGTAACCGTATTCGAATGCCAGGACCGCTTCTTCGGACAGGAACGAATCGTACAGGTCGAAACGTGGCTGGCCTTTGTAGAGGTTCTGCAGCGGGATATAGGTGCTGGCGTCCTTCTGGTTGTGCAACACCGCATGGCGGTGAGAGAAGGTGCCGCGGCCGATATCCTGACCGGTCATGCGAATCGGGTGACCTTCGAACGCCAGCGTGGCGTAGGCCATGGTTTCGGCGTAGCCCCAGTTGATCGGCAAGCCACCGGCCTGCATCTTCTGGCGGTCTTCGTAGATCTTCGAAACCTGACGCTGAACCACGAAGCCTTCTGGCAGCTCCAGCAGCTTGGCCGACAGTTCCTGCAGGGTCTTCAGATCGAAGCGGGTGTCGTGACGCGCGGTCCAGGCGTGGCCCAGATACGGACGCCAGTCGACGAACAGCTCTTTGTTCGGCTCTTTGACCAGGCTCTTCACTACGTGCAGGCCGTTGTCCAGCGCGTTACGGTACTCGTCGACCTTGGCCTGGACGCGCTCGGCGTCAAGACGACCCGATTGGGTCAGGGCGTCAGCGTACAGCTCGCGGGTGGTGCGCTGCTTGGCGATCTGCTGGTACATCAGCGGCTGGGTGCCGTTCGGCTCGTCGGCCTCGTTGTGGCCGCGACGACGGTAGCAGACCAGGTCGATGACCACGTCACGCTTGAACTGCATGCGGTAATCGACGGCCAGCTGGGTCACGAACAACACTGCTTCCGGGTCATCACCGTTGACGTGCAGGATCGGCGCCTGAATCATCTTGGCGACGTCGGTAGCGTACTCGGTGGAACGCGAGTCCAGCGGGTTGCTGATGGTGAAACCAACCTGGTTGTTGATCACGATGTGCACGGTACCGCCGGTCTTGAAACCGCGGGTCTGCGACATCTGGAAGGTTTCCATGACCACGCCTTGACCGGCGAATGCCGCGTCACCGTGGATGGAAATCGGCAGCACCTTGTCGCCAACACTGTCGTTACGACGGTCTTGACGGGCACGTACCGAACCTTCAACCACTGGCGAGACGATCTCCAGGTGCGAAGGGTTGAACGCCATGGCCAGGTGAACTTCACCACCGGCGGTCATCACGTTGGACGAGAAGCCCTGGTGGTATTTAACGTCACCGGAGCCCAGCTCGACCTTCTTCTTGCCTTCGAACTCGTCGAACAGGTCGCGCGGGTTCTTGCCGAAGGTGTTGACCAGAACGTTCAGACGGCCACGGTGGGCCATGCCGATCACAACTTCCTTGGTGCCGTAGGAACCAGAACGTTGAATCAGCTCGTCCAGCATCGGAATGAGGCTCTCGCCACCTTCCAGACCGAAACGCTTGGTGCCCGGGTATTTGGTACCCAGGTACTTCTCCAGACCTTCTGCTGCGGTAACGCGCTCGAGCAGGTGGCTCTGGACATCTGCCGAGAAAGCCGGGCGACCACGAACGCTCTCCAGACGCTGCTGGAACCAGCTGCGCTGCTCGGAGTCGACGATGTGGGTAAATTCGGCGCCAATGGTGCGGCAATATGTCTGCTGCAAAGCGTCGAAGATTTCGCGTAGGCTCGCTTCCTCTTTGCCGATGAACAGGTCGCCGGCACGGAAGGTCGTATCAAGATCGGCATTGGTCAAGCCGTAGTGATTGATCGACAGGTCTACTGGCGCAGGGCGCTGCCACAACCCCAGGGGGTCGAGCTTAGCGGCTTGGTGGCCGCGCATACGGTAGGCCTGGATCAGTCGCAGAACTTCAACCTGCTTCTTCTCGTGTTCACTGCTCACGCTCCCGGCGGAAACCGGTTGGGCGCGGCGCTGGTTCTTTGCCAGCAGTACGAAATGGTCGCGGATTGTAGAGTGCGATACATCGGTAGCGGTGCTGCCTTCGGCGGGCAACTTCTGGAAGTAAGTGCGCCACTCTTCTGGCACAGCGTTAGGGTCGTGCAGGTAGAGCTCGTAGAGCTCTTCCACATATGCAGCGTTACCACCTGAAAGGTGGGCGCTTTCCCACATGCGCTGCATCACGCTTTCTTGCATGCTTGGTCACCCTCGGTTAGGGGACGGATCGGCGAGAGCCATAGCAAGCCTGGAAAAGTCCCAATGCAGCGACCGAACCAAGCCACCAAGGATCCCACAGATTTTCCGGGTACCAGCCCGGAAGCCCCTGCTGGTCTCATATCTTCATAGGTAAAAGCTCGGGCTTTTTGAGCCCTCGCTCGGGTTTCACCTTGGTGCGGGCAAGGGCCCGCACCTCGGCGTGCTACGGGTACAACACTTTAAAAATCAGGTACCGCTTTGCAGCAACATGTTACGTACGTGACCGATTGCCTTGGTCGGGTTCAGACCTTTAGGGCAAACGTTTACGCAGTTCATGATCCCGCGGCAGCGGAATACGCTGAACGGGTCATCCAGCGAAGCCAGACGCTCCTGGGTCTTGGTGTCACGGCTGTCGGCCAGGAAACGATAGGCCTGCAGCAGTGCAGCTGGACCGAGGAACTTGTCAGGGTTCCACCAGAACGAAGGGCAGGAAGTCGAGCAGCAAGCGCACAGGATGCACTCGTACAGACCGTCCAGCTTCTCACGCTCTTCCGGCGACTGCAGACGCTCGATGGCCGGAGCCGGCGTGTCGTTCTGCAGGAATGGCTTCACCTTCTCGTACTGCTTGTAGAAGATGCTCATATCGACGACCAGGTCACGAATGACCGGCAGCCCAGGCAACGGACGGATGATCAGCTTGTTACGCTTGACCACTGCCGACAGCGGCGTGATGCAGGCCAGGCCGTTCTTGCCGTTGATGTTCATACCGTCGGAACCGCAAACACCTTCGCGGCACGAACGACGATACGAGAAACCTTCATCCTGTTCTTTGATCAGTGCCAACACATCCAGCACCATCAGGTCCTTGCCACCGGTATCGACCTGGAACGTCTGCATCTTCGGCGCAGAGTCGGTATCGGGGTTGTAACGATAGACTTCGACTTGCAACATAGCGACCACCCCTTAGTAAGTCCGGACTTTTGGCTCGAACGCCGGTACGGTTTTCGGCGCGAAGTTGACGGCGCGCTTGGCAACCCGTTTTTCGCCCGGGAAGTACAGGGTGTGGCACAGCCAGTTTTCGTCGTCACGGTCTTCGAAGTCTTCACGGGCGTGAGCACCGCGCGACTCTTTGCGAACTTCTGCAGCGATTGCAGTGGCTTCAGCGACTTCCAGCAGGTTCTGCAGCTCCAGCGCTTCGATACGCGCGGTGTTGAAGGCCTGGGACTTGTCGTTGATCTTGACGTTGGCAATACGCTCACGCAGTTGAGCCAGCAGCTCGATACCCTTCTGCATGTATTCGCCAGTACGGAATACACCGAAGTAGTTCTGCATGCAGCTTTGCAACTCGCGGCGCAGGGTAGCGACGTCTTCACCGGTGTTGCGCTCGTTGAGCTTGTTCAAACGGCTCAGGGCAACATCGATGTCGGTGTCGCTGGCGTCGAGGTATTCGATACCGTCGCTCAGCGCTTTTTCCAGGTGCAGACCAGCGGCACGACCGAAGACAACCAGGTCGAGCAGCGAGTTGCCGCCCAGGCGGTTGGCACCGTGAACCGATACGCAGGCCACTTCGCCTACAGCGAACAGACCCGGGATGATCTGGTCAACGCCATCGGCGTCTTGAGTCATCGCCTGACCGTGAATGTTGGTGGCAACGCCGCCCATCATGTAGTGGCAGGTCGGAACAACAGGAACCGGAGCAACAACCGGGTCAACGTGAGCGAAGGTCTTGGACAGCTCACAGATGCCTGGCAGGCGGCTGTGCAGCACTTCTTCACCCAGGTGGTCAAGCTTGAGCATCACGTGGTCGCCGTTAGGGCCACAGCCGTTACCGGCGATGATCTCTTTAACCATGGAACGGGCCACAACGTCGCGACCGGCGAGGTCTTTGGCGTTAGGCGCGTAACGCTCCATGAAACGCTCGCCATGCTTGTTGATCAGGTAACCACCTTCACCACGGCAACCTTCAGTAACCAGTACACCGGCGCCGGCGATGCCGGTCGGGTGGAACTGCCACATTTCGATGTCCTGGACCGGAACGCCTGCACGCAGGGCCATGCCGATACCGTCACCGGTGTTGATCAGGGCGTTGGTGGTGGACGAGTAGATACGGCCAGCACCGCCAGTAGCCAATACAGTGGCCTTGGCTTTGATGTACATGGTTTCGCCGGTTTCGATGCAGATTGCGATCACACCAACGAAGGCACCTTCCTTGTTCTTCACCAGATCAACGGCGTAGTACTCGTTGAGGAAGGTGGTGCCTGCTTTCAGGTTGCCCTGGTACAGGGTGTGCAGCAGCGCGTGACCGGTACGGTCGGAAGCGGCACAGGTACGGGCGGCCTGGCCACCTTTACCGAAGTCCTTGGACTGACCGCCGAACGGACGCTGATAGATACGGCCGGTTTCGGTACGCGAGAACGGCAGACCCATGTGATCCAGTTCGAAGACCGCAGCCGGGCCTTCTTGACACATATATTCGATAGCATCCTGGTCACCGATGTAGTCGGAGCCCTTGACGGTATCGTACATGTGCCAGCGCCAGTCATCGTTCGGGTCGGCCGAAGCGATGGCGCAGGTGATGCCACCCTGGGCGGATACGGTGTGCGAACGGGTCGGGAAGACCTTGGTGATCACGGCAGTCTTGTGACCACCCTGAGCCAGCTGCAGCGCAGCGCGCATACCGGCACCACCACCACCAACGATGATGGCGTCGAATGAAATCGTAGGAATGTTAGCCATGAATCAGATACCCCAGAGAATCTGCACACCCCAGACGAAGTACGCGAACATCGCGACACCACATACCGCCTGGAACAGGAAACGTACGGCAGTCGCCGACTTGCCCAGCGCCATCGGCGTCAGGTAGTCGGTAGCAATGGTCCACATGCCGACCCAGGCGTGAGCGCCCAGGGCAACGAGTGCCAGCAGACTGAAAATACGCATCGCGTTGTTGGAGAACAGAGCGTGCCACTGGGCAAACTCGATGCCCGGGTGCGCGACCAGGTATCCGATCAGGAAAATGAAATAAGCCGCGAGAACGACCGCAGAAACGCGCTGCGCCATCCAGTCATAGAGGCCCGAACGCGAGAGGTTCGTGACGTTGGTTACCATATCCAAACTCCTGCCAGCACGATCACCACCACAGAGACGGCGATGATAATTTTCGAGCCCAGTCTTCCGCCTTCCAGCGTTTCACCGATGCCCATGTCCATGATCAAGTGGCGCACACCGGCTACCAAGTGATACAGCAAGGCGGACAGGAGGCCCCATGCCACGAATTTGGCCAGCGGACTGGTCAAACATGCCTTCACCTCGGCGAAACCTTCCTCCGAACCCAGGGATTTGCCCAATGCATAAAGCATGATGCCAAGGCCCAGGAAGAGGATGATGCCGGAAACACGGTGAAGAAATGACGTAACGCCGGTAATGGGGAGTTTGATGGTCCTTAGGTCTAGGTTTACAGGTCGTTGGCTTTTCACGGCTTTTTTCACACTGAAGAGCCCCTAGCAAGCAGGGCAAAGTTGTTGGTAAGTGTACTGGTCAGGTACCCACCACCCAGGGAGTGACGACCCCAGCAACACGGGCTTGCAAGCCCCTGGCGGTCGGGGGCCGATTATAGACAGTTAGGCTACTAATGACAACGCAGAGCCCTAGCCCAAATAGCGCATTGCCTTTAGCGGATAAAAGGCGTAAACGGGCGGCAATTTCGAGGAAAAACCACGCCCAAAGCCCTTTACAACCATGCTTTAGGCAAATTGACATTCGAATTTATCTCACTATAGTGGTGCGGGCCCTGCGTGGGGGGTCTGTCTGATGATTTCAAGCATTAATAGGAGGCCACATGGCTGACAAAAAAGCGCAGTTGGTCATCGAGGGCGCAGCCCCCGTCGAGCTGCCCATTTTAACCGGCACCGTTGGTCCCGATGTTATCGACGTTAGAGGGTTGGGGGCCACGGGTCACTTCACTTTCGACCCTGGTTTCATGGCGACCGCATCCTGCGAGTCGAAGATCACTTATATCGACGGCGACAAGGGTATCCTGCTGCACCGCGGCTATCCGATCGAACAGCTCGCTGAAAAATCCGATTACCTCGAGACTTGCTACCTGCTGCTCAACGGCGAACTGCCGAATGCCGAGCAGAAGGCCCAGTTCGTCAGCACCGTGAAGAATCACACCATGGTGCACGAGCAGTTGAAGTCCTTCTTCAACGGCTTCCGCCGCGACGCCCACCCGATGGCCGTCATGTGCGGTGTGGTTGGCGCCCTGTCGGCGTTCTATCACGACTCGCTGGACATCAATAACCCGCAGCACCGCGAAATCTCCGCGGTCCGCCTGGTCGCCAAGATGCCGACCCTGGCAGCGATGGTGTACAAGTACTCCATGGGTCAACCCATGATGTACCCGCGCAACGACCTGTCGTACGCGGAAAACTTCCTGCACATGATGTTCAACACCCCGTGCGAGATCAAACCGATCAGCCCGGTACTGGCCAAGGCAATGGACCGGATTTTCATCCTCCACGCCGACCACGAGCAGAACGCCTCGACCTCCACCGTCCGTCTGGCCGGTTCGTCGGGCGCCAACCCGTTCGCCTGTATCGCTGCCGGCATCGCTGCACTCTGGGGCCCGGCTCACGGCGGCGCCAACGAAGCAGTGCTGACCATGCTCGATGAAATCGGCGATGTCTCGAACATCGACAAATTCATCGCCAAGGCCAAGGACAAGAACGATCCGTTCAAGCTGATGGGCTTTGGTCACCGCGTCTACAAGAACCGTGACCCACGCGCCACCGTAATGAAGCAGACCTGCGACGAAGTCCTGCGCGAGCTGGGCATCAAGAACGATCCGCAGCTGGAGCTGGCGATGCGCCTGGAAGAGATCGCCCTGACCGATCCGTACTTCATCGAGCGCTCGCTGTACCCGAACGTCGACTTCTACTCGGGGATCATCCTCAAGGCGATCGGCATTCCGACCAGCATGTTCACCGTGATCTTCGCCCTGGCGCGTACCGTCGGCTGGATCTCGCACTGGAAAGAAATGCTCTCCAGCCCGTACAAGATTGGCCGTCCGCGCCAGCTGTACACCGGCTACGAGTCGCGCGACATCACCAAGCTGGAAGACCGCAAGTAAGCCCTGCGCTGAACACGAAAAAAGGCTGCCCTCGGGCAGCCTTTTTTATTGTGGGCTTGGGGGGGGGGGGGGGGGGGGGGGGGGGGGGTGGGGGGGGGGGGGGAAACGGAAAAGGGGGGGGGCGA
>NZ_JBMOWO010000095.1:0-68302 GCF_049310525.1 Pseudomonas sp. GZD-222 | reverse complement strand
GTGGCTTCCCCCACACTTTCCTTTCCCCCACCCCACGTCAGCCGGGGGCAACCCCCGCTCCCACACAGTCACCGCAAAGCACAAGCCCCGAACAACTGTACCTCTTGAATCAAGGCTTTTCAGCCTTCTCTTTCAACGCCTTCAAGGTATTGAACGGCGCATCCACCACAAATTTGTTCGCCACCATCGACGGCACGCTACCGCCCGGCTCGGTATGAACCTGATAGGTTACCTCAGTATCGTTGCCCTTCGGCTGCAGCTTCCAGAATCCTTCAACCTTGGCCACGCGCACAAAGCCTTTTTCTTCAGGCAAGTACTTGGGTACACCTTCAAGCTTGCGGGTCAAGCTGCCATCGGCGTCCTGGATGGTAGTGACGTGCAGAATTGAATCACGCGGAGTGACTGGCCACGGGGTATTGAACTGAGTGTAGGTCCAGGTCTGGTCACCCTCGGTCTTGAGCAGCTTTTGCGATTTGCACTCATGGATCCAGGCACAAGCCCCGGCCACGTCTTCCTGCAGGGCCCTGACTTTTGCCAGCGGCGCCTTGATCAGCGTAACCCCGCGGTAGGCCTTGTAGTCGGAACCGGCGACTTCACTCAGATCGACCTTGATCCCGTCTTCGTTCTTGGCCTGCTTCCAGTCATCGGCATGGGCCAGCGGCACCAGTACCGCGCTAAGACCAAAGACCAGTGCTACGTGCTTAAACGATCCCATTATTGTGTTCCTTATTGTCGAAGATCCGCGTTTCAGGCTGCCGTCACTTGCTCCAACCACCCCAGAATCCTGATTGCCTCATCACGATCACTGCCGCACACCTCCACATCGGCCTTGAAGCCACCACACACCGCAGGGCGCTCGGGCTTACCGAACAGTCCACAGAGATTGACGACCGACAGATGCAAACAGCGCTCCCCCGCCGGCTTGCCCTTGGGCATACCAGGTATCGGCGAGCTGATGGACGGTGCGATGCAGCATGCGCCACACCCTTCACGGCAGTTCATGACAACAGAATCCTCGGTACAGCAAATGATGAATGAACCCGGATAGTACCCGCTAAAACGGTCGTTTGAAATTGTCGGCAACATGAAAAATCACGCTATCGGCCATGACCAGCGAGTCAGCTTGATAGCTATTGCTTGAACTCGAACTCAATGGCTGCGCCTTCGATGTTCTGCTGGCGCGCGTCGTTGCGCAACTGCAGCTGCATCTCGTTGCTCAACAACCGACCGTTAAGCTGGAACGGGCTATCCGACGGCGGCTTCTCGCCGAACAAGTAAGGCAATAAGGGTTTGGGCGTGGGCACCGGGTCTTGAGTCGCCGGCTTGAGGTCTTTGACCATATCGGCCGGCAGGCGCAGATCCACTTTGGTTGCAGGCAAAGGCTCGGGGGCGGCCTTGGCTGCTTTTTTCGACTTCTGGCGGATAGGTTTGGCAGCCGGCTTTTTTTTCACTGGCGCCTTCTTGACCTGCTTTTGCTGGACGCTCGGCTTGGCTTTTGTCGCGGTGCTGGCGGGCTTGCTCGGTGTTGCAGCAGGTGGCGTCTGAGCCATCACGCTCCCACTGCCAGCCAGAAAACCCAGCAAACACAGGAACACGCCAACCCGAGACAAGGCTTTCATATACACCAAGAATCACCCGCAAAGATGTATATGGTCCGCGTTCCCGAGGAGACTGGCAAGCTTAGAAAAAGTTCGCTGCCCCCGACTCCTGACACAACTGGCTGGCCAGCATACCGAGAGTCATCAAGGCGCGCTCCGCCTCGCGATTCCAGGGAATACCGCAGTTCAGACGAATACAGTGGTTGAACTGCTCGGTATTACTGAAGATCAGCCCCGGCGCGATACTGATCCCCTGCTGCAGTGCACGCACGTGCAACTCCTGCGTATTGACCCGCCCAGGCAAACTCACCCAGAGAATGAAACCGCCGGTTGGCCGGGTCATCTGGGTGCCTTCGGGAAAATGCTGCTGCACTGCCAATTGATAGGCACTGAGGTTTTTCCGGTACTCCTGACGGATATAGCGCAAGTGCCGGTCGTAGCCGCCATTCTCCAGATAAGAAGCCACTCCCATCTGGGTTACGCTGCAGGCGGAATGTGTAGTGAAGGTCTGCAGTCGCTGGATTTCCGCCTGGTACTTGCCGGCCACCATCCAGCCGATTCGCACACCTGGCGACAACGTCTTGGAGAAGCTCGAGCAATAAATCACCCGACCCAGGCGATCAAAGGCTTTGAGCGCTTTGGTCTTGCCCTGCTCGAACATCAGTTCGCCGTAGATATCGTCTTCCACGATCTGTATGTCGAAATCGGACGCCAGGCGCAGCAATTGCTTTTGCCGATCTTCAGGAATGGTGCCACCCAGCGGATTACTCAGGCGCGCGGTCAGTACCAAGGCCTTGATCGGCCACTGATTCGCCGCAAGCTGCAAGGCTTCCAGACTGATACCCGTGGACGGATCGCTGGGGATCTCGATGACCTTGAGCCCCAACAGATCGGCCAGTTGCAAAAGCCCATAATAAGTCGGCGATTCGGCGGCAATCAGGTCACCTGGCTTGGTCAGGACCCGCAGCGACATCTGCAGCGCATCGACGCAGCCGTGAGTGACGACGACCTCACTGGGATCAACCACTATCCCGGCATCACGCATGCGAATCGCGATCTGCCGACGCAAAGGCTCAAAACCCGGGCTGAACATATAGCTGAAGGCCCGCGGACTATGAAAACGCGTGACCTTGGCCAGTTGTTGGTGCAGCGCCCGCACCGGTAAATAATCGACATGGGGCACAGCCGCACCGAACGGGAACACACCGTCGCGTCGCGCTTCGGTCAACACTTGCTGGATGATACTGCTGCGGGTGACCAGGCCTGGACGTTCGACCCGGGCAATATCCGGGGTCTGCGCGGTCAGTGCCGGGGTCTGGTGCACATAGTAGCCAGACTGCGGACGCGCGCGGATCAGCCCCTGGTCTTCTAGATTGGCATAGGCCTGCAACACCGTGGCATGACTGACGTTGAGCTGCGAACTCATCTTGCGCACCGACGGAACCCGCTCACCCGGTTGATAGACACCACGACGGATGTCTTCGGCCAGTTGCTGGGCGATACGCTGGTAGAGCAGCAGGTTGGTCATGATCGGTTCTCGACACGCAGGCAATGTAGTTATTTTTGTACGACTCGAAGATTGAGTCAGAATACCGGAACAGTTGCAAAGTGTACTGGGACAGATTGCAGAATAGTCGACAATACAGTTGTGTGACAGCCCCTTGAAGCCACTTTCTGGCGCCCATAAAAAAACCCGGTGAGCTGCGCTCACCGGGTTCTTCAAAGGGTGTTAGCGCGCGGCGCCAAGCTTGCCCTTTTCGTCGGAAAAGACGATCTCGACGCGGCGGTTCTGCGCCCTGCCCCGCTCCGAAGCGTTGGCTTCGACCGGGTACTGGTCACCATAGCCCTCAACCTCGATGCGTTTCTCATCAACGCCGAGGTCGACCAGCATGTCCGCTACAGCCTGTGCACGATCCCGGGACAATTTCAGATTGTCTTCCGAGGCACCCGTGCTGTCGGTGTAACCCTCAATACGCACGACGCGCTTGGGGTTGAGCTGCAGGAACTGCACAAGCTTGAGCACGGTACGGTTGGCCGAGTTTTTCAACTCCGCACGACCGGTATCGAACAGCACATCGCCCAGTGTCATGACCAAACCACGATCACTCTGGGTCGTTGCCAGGCTGACGATCTGCGCCTCCAGCCACTTGCCCTGTTGCTGCACACTGGCGAGCTTGGCTTCACGCAGCGCCAACTGCAGGCGCTGACGCTCAAGTTCGAGTTTGGCCAGGCGCTCCTGATTGAGCACCAGATTGCTGTGCTCACGGGCAATATCACTGTAGCGCTGGCTCAGGTAGGCATAGTGGCGCACATCGGCACCGGTGCCGAAGTAGCTGGACAGACGATCTGCCCGTGCCAACGACTCACCGGCGCGGATCACGTCACGCGGCGCGCTGCGCAGTACATTGGAGTCATCTTTGACGGTCTGGAACTTGGCTGTCGCTTCATCGAGCGCCGATTCGCTACGCTGACTGGCACATCCCTGCAGGCCAACGAGCCCGAGCAGCAGCAAGGCTGCCATAGGTTTGATCGAACTCACGGCTGCTCCCCCAACTGTTTGCGCAGGCGATTGACCCGCGATTGCAGCAGGTCCAGCTGCTCTTTGCTCTTGCTGGTCAACACCCGCGCCTCGGCCAGGCGCGCATCGAGCTCGGCCTGCTCAGCGCGCATGCGCGCGTCGCGGTACGCTTGATGGGTCATGTTGACCTGGGCACGGGCCATTTTGTCCTGAGCCATCTTCAGCTCTGGCACTTCTTCGGTGGCACCGACGGCCTTGGCCTGCTCCAGCGCCTGTTCAGACAGGCGCAACTGCTCATTGGGTGCCGGATCATTGGCACACCCGGCCAGCGCCAGCAGCGCCAGCGCTGCGAATAGTGGTTGGATTCTCACGCAATCTTCCTACTGTTTAGGGGCATCCAGCGGCGCCTGCATCTGCGCTTTCCAGCGCTCGACATTACGTTGCAGTACCGCCTGAGACACGCCGGAGGCCGGCAATTCTGTCAGCTTTTTTGCCAGTTGTCCGCGCAACCAGGCGTCATTGCACGCCGAATTATGCGACAGCGCCAGGTACAGCCCCGGACGGTCCAACGGCAAACCTCGCGCGATCAAGCTGTTGCTCATGCCCAGGGTCTGGGCCATGGCCATGCCGGCGTAGCGTCCGGCCAGCACATAGTCGACCTGGCCAAGCAACAACTTCTGGAATGCCTGGGTCAGGTTCTGCGCCGGAGCGAGCTGCAACTGACTCTTGGCGTAAGCCGAAAACTCCGGGGTCAGACGCGCTTTTTCCGAAACACTGCCTTGATGCGCGCGCAGATCGGTCAACGTATCGTAAACCAGCGGTGAATCGTGGCGAGTCCAGACCACGTACTCGTTGCTGAGCAACGACGGATGCACGTAGTCCACGCTGGTGAGCTCAGCCACGGCGAAGGGTGAATCGATCAACAGATCCACACGCCCGCTGCGCACTTCTTCCAGCGCCTGGCCACGCGTACCACTGTCGAGCACTTCAACCTTGAGGCCCAACTCACCGGCAACCTGCTTGAACAGGTCGACACTGGCGCCGATGAGATGCTTGGGGTCTTGCGGGTCGCGCCACGAATACGGTGGGGCGTCAGGACTGCCGGTGGCCACCAGCTGCTCGCATTTGCCCACAGCCCCTGCCGGCAAAGGCAGCAACGCAGCGTACACCAGCGCCGTGTTTATTCGGCCAAGCCATCCCATGCAATGCCTCCCTACCCTTTTTTACCCTGAATGAAAAAGCCCGATCGACCGGACTGCGCAAGGCAAGCTTGCACAGCCCGAGCGGATCGGGCTCTTTTATAAGTGAAGCGGCTGGATTAAACCAGCTTCTCCAGCTCAGGTACGGCTTCGAACAGGTCAGCAACCAGACCGTAGTCGGCCACCTGGAAGATCGGCGCTTCTTCGTCCTTGTTGATCGCAACGATCACTTTGGAGTCTTTCATGCCGGCCAGGTGCTGGATCGCGCCGGAGATACCGACGGCAATGTACAGCTGTGGCGCAACGATCTTGCCGGTCTGACCGACCTGCATGTCGTTCGGTACGAAACCTGCGTCAACTGCAGCGCGCGAAGCGCCGACAGCAGCGCCGAGCTTGTCGGCCAGGGCGTACAGGTGCTTGAAGTTGTCGCCGTTCTGCATGCCACGGCCGCCGGAAACGACGATCTTGGCAGCGGTCAGCTCTGGACGATCGGACTTGGCCAGCTCTTCGCCAACGAACGCCGATTTGCCAGCGTCGTGAGCAGCAGCAACCGTTTCGATCGCAGCCGAACCACCTTCAGCGGCAACGGCGTCAAAGCCGGTGGCACGTACGGTGATGACTTTGACGGCAGCATTCGATTGCACGGTGGCAATGGCGTTACCGGCGTAGATCGGACGCTTGAAGGTGTCAGCCGATTCAACCGAAATGATTTCGGAGATCTGATCAACGTCCAGCAGCGCAGCAACGCGTGGCAGGATGTTCTTGCCGTTGGAAGTGGCAGGGGCCAGCACGTGGCTGTAACCCTTGCCCAGCTCGGCGACCAGCGGGGCGACGTTTTCCGGCAGTTGGTGCGCGTAAGCGGCGTTGTCGGCAACCAGCACCTTGGCAACGCCAGCGATCTTGGCTGCAGCTTCAGCTACGCCACCGACATTCTGGCCAGCGACCAGCACAGCGATGTCACCACCGATCTTGGCGGCAGCAGCAACAGTGTTAAGGGTGGCCGGGGCAACGGCACCGTTTTCGTGTTCAGCGATAACCAGGATAGTCATTTAGATTACCTTCGCCTCGTTCTTCAGTTTCTCGACCAGTTCAGCCACCGACTTGACCTTGATACCCGCGCTGCGAGCAGCCGGCGCTTCGACTTTCAGGGTCTTGTTGGTGGAGGCAGTGGAAACGCCCAGCGCGTCTGGAGTAACGGTTTCCAGTGGCTTTTTCTTGGCCTTCATGATGTTCGGCAGCGACGCATAGCGCGGCTCGTTCAGGCGCAGGTCGGTGGTGACGATCGCAGGCAGGTTCAGCGCTACAGTCTGCAGGCCGCCGTCGATTTCACGGGTGACGTTGACCTTGTCGCCAGCGACTTCGACCTTGGAGGCGAAAGTACCCTGGGCGTAGCCGGTCAGCGCAGCCAGCATCTGGCCGGTCTGGTTGTTGTCGCTGTCGATGGCTTGTTTGCCAAGGATCACCAACTGCGGCTGTTCTTTGTCGACCACAGCCTTGAGCAGCTTGGCCACGGCCAGCGAGGTCAGCTCTTCAGCGGACTCGACCAGTACCGCACGGTCGGCACCCAGTGCCAGGGCAGTACGCAATTGCTCCTGGGCAGTGGCCGGGCCGACGGTAACGACGACGATCTCGCTCGCCACGCCTTTTTCTTTCAGGCGTACGGCTTCTTCTACGGCGATTTCGCAGAAGGGGTTCATGGACATCTTGACGTTAGCAAGGTCGACGCCGGAGTTGTCCGCCTTGACGCGAACCTTGACGTTATAGTCGACCACTCGTTTGACAGCTACAAGAACCTTCATGGATTCCTCGTTACTCTCCGGTGAAAAGAATGTCGCCTGGGGCAAACCCGGCGATTGCGCGTGGGTACAAGGGCACCTCTAAAAACGATTGCAGCCGATAGAATTTAACCCTGACCCAGCAGTCTCAATTCGACCTTGCAGCAGCAAAACCCGTGGGTCATTTTCTGTCGTGGTGTGTAAACTCCACTACAAAGCGGGCCGCGGCCCAACTGCCCTGCTTTTCGCCTGGTTTTTAGGGGTGCACCTGCATCCGGCGGTCAGCCTACGGCGAGCGCAAAACCGCTCGTATCTTGACCGTAACGCCCAATCCGGTCAATACGCCAAACCGGTCAGATTCACGCCGCGCGTCTTTGATTTTACTGGCCTGCGGCAAATTCAAACAAACGTTTGTATTGGACCCCGTGAGTGGTGTAGATATAATGCGCGGCCAAGAGAAAGCGGTGTAGTCCGTCATCACTCGAGCTACAGCTTACACGTAGCGAAAAATGACCGCCTGACACCCGCCAACAAAGAAAAACCGATGAGCCTTGAGTAGGAGAGAACCTGTGGAACGCGAATACATGGAATTCGACGTGGTCATTGTCGGCGCTGGCCCGGCTGGCCTGTCCGCCGCCTGCCGACTGAAGCAGAAGGCCGCCGAAGCCGGTAATGAAATCAGCGTCTGCGTGGTCGAGAAAGGCTCGGAAGTCGGCGCCCATATCCTCTCCGGTGCGGTGTTCGAACCGCGCGCCCTGAACGAACTGTTCCCGGACTGGAAAGAGCTCGGCGCCCCGCTCAACACCGAAGTCAAACGCGACGACATCTACGTACTCAAGGATGCTGGCAGCTCGATCAAGGTCCCGGACCTGTTCGTGCCCAAGACCATGCACAACGAAGGCAACTACATCATCTCCCTGGGCAACCTGTGCCGCTGGCTGGCCCAGCAGGCCGAGAACCTGGGCGTCGAGATCTACCCGGGCTTCGCTGCCCAGGAAGCCTTGTTCGACGAAAACGGCGTGGTCCGCGGGATCATCACCGGCGACCTGGGTGTCGACCGTGAGGGCAACCCGAAAGAAGGCCTTTATACCCCGGGCATGGAACTGCGCGGCAAGTACACGCTGTTTGCCGAAGGCTGCCGTGGCCACATCGGCAAGCAACTGATCAAGCGCTTCAACCTGGACAACGAATCCGACGTCCAGCACTACGGCATCGGCCTGAAGGAAATCTGGGAAATCGATCCGGCCAAGCACGAGCAAGGCCTGGTTGTGCACACCGCTGGCTGGCCGCTGGATGTCATGGCCAAGGAAAACACCGGTGGATCTTTCCTCTATCACCTGGAAAACAACCAGGTAGTCGTAGGTTTGATCGTCGACCTGTCCTACTCCAACGCCTACCTGTCGCCGTTTGACGAGTTCCAGCGCCTCAAGCACCACCCGGTGATCAGCCAGTACCTCGAAGGCGGCAAGCGCATCAGCTACGGCGCCCGCGCCCTGGCCAAAGGTGGCTTGAACTCGCTGCCGAAAATGGTCTTCGCCGGCGGCGCCCTGATCGGTTGCGACCTGGGCACCATGAACGTGGCCAAGATCAAGGGCAGCCACACCGCCATGAAATCCGGCATGCTCGCCGCCGACGCGGTGGCTGAAGCCCTGCTGGCAGGTGGTGAAGGCGGCGATCAACTCAACAGCTACGTTACAGCGTTCAAAGCCAGCTGGCTGTATGACGAGCTGTTCTCCAGCCGTAACTTCGGTCCGGCCATGCACAAGTTCGGCCCGATGCTCGGCGCGGCGTTCAACTACCTCGACCAGAACTGGTTCGGTGGCAAACTGCCGTTCACCCTGCACGATACCAAGCCGGACTACGCCTGCCTGAAGCTGGCTGCCGACTCGAAGAAAATCGATTATCCGAAACCGGATGGCAAGCTCAGCTTCGACAAGCTCAGCTCAGTGTTCCTCTCCAGCACCAACCATGAAGAAGAGCAACCGTGCCACCTGAAGCTGGCCGACGCGGGCATCCCGATCGGCACCAACCTGCCGCTCTACGACGAACCTGCCCAGCGCTACTGCCCGGCCGGTGTGTACGAGGTGGTTACCCAGGAAGACGGCAACAAGCGCTTCCAGATCAACGCCCAGAACTGCGTGCACTGCAAGACCTGTGACATCAAGGATCCTTCGCAGAACATCACCTGGGTGACGCCGGAAGGCGCCGGTGGCCCGACTTACCCGAACATGTAAGTCAGCGCCCAATAAAAAGCCCCCTCGCCTTTCGGCCAGGGGGCTTTTTTATTCAGGGCAGATCAGGCTGTCCTGACCTCTTCGAACAATTCGGGATGACAATCAAGCAGCTTGAGCAACTTGACCAACGCCAGGGGAGGCCTGGTCTTGCCGTTCTCATAGCGGGAAAAAGCATTGACGCCACCGCCAAAAATCTCGGCAGCTTCACGCTGATCAAGTGCCAGTTTCTTACGGACTGCCGCGATAAAGCCAGGATCAACAGTCGTTGCGTTGACCTGGCGGTTGAACGCAAGCATGGCCGCACTGACACGTCGTGACTCTTGATCATCAAGTACGACCTCAGCGCAGCTCGGGCAATACTCCCCCTGCACACTCGGTACTTGCGTAGATTCACCCTTGTAGGTGTAAGGCAGATCCCGGCTGGCCCTTACCAGCTCGGCTGCGCCACAGGCTGGGCATTTCATGCTTGCAACTCCTTGAAGGATACGATGAGCAGATCATCGATAACCGTCAGTTTCAGATAGATCCAACCCGCCTTGGTGAACGGCCGATACACGTCTTGCCAGATTCGATGATCACCGTGAGTGGTCATGCTTTAAAGAAGTCGGCGGTGGTGAGGTTGTGGACCGCTTCCATCATCTGCTCGAAATCCAGACCCAATGCCGCGCCTCCGGCCAAGGCCGCAACGGTTGTTCGAACCTGGCCTGCCTCAAGCAGCGCTTTGACCCTCGAAAGCCTGCAATGCGGAACCCTCTTCTCCATGAGCAAATTAACCTAGTAGGTTTAATTTGGCAAATTGGTTAATCCAACTGCCCTGCTCCGGAAGTCTGCCCGATCAGCGCCCGAGGTAACGGACGCCTTTGTCACAACACGTTAAGCGAACAGTGCGGCGTCTCATCCTCGCAGCGCACAGGTTCCTTCGCTGCAAAATACAACGCGGTCAACAACCCCACTGCCCCCATGATGACGCTGAACCCCACGCACACCCACGGGCTCCATGGCATCAGCGCAATCAGCATCAACGGCGTGGTACTGGCCCACAACGCATAGGCGATGTTGTAGGTAAAGGAGATCCCCGACACACGAATCGGCGCCGGGAACAACCCGACCATCACTGACGGCACTACGCCGACGACGCCGCACGCCAATCCTGCCAAGGCATACGCCAGCCCCGGCCATTGCCAGCCACTCACCAGGCTCGCGTACAACGCACCGATACCCAGCGGCAACAGCAGGCTGTAGAACATCAATGCGCGCCAGGCGCCGATCCGATCCACCAGTAGGCCAGCCAACACACAACCAATGTTGAGAAAGACGATACCCATGCTGCTCAACGCGAAGGTATGGCCTGCGCTCATGCCAAAGCGTTGCTGCATCACGGTTGGAGTGATCACCACCAACACCACGACGGCCGATGTCAGTACACAGGTGAGCAGGGCTGCCGGAAGCAACGCGCGCCGATGTTCAGTCAGCACGGTGCGCAGCGGAAAGGCGACCGGACGCTCGTTATGCTCACGCATTGCCAGAAACACCGGCGTTTCACTCAACCAGCGGCGCAGCCAGACACCGATCACGCCAAACACGCCGCCCAGCAGGAACGGGAAGCGCCAGGCGTAATCGAGAATTTCCTGCGCGGTGAACAACTGCGCCAGCAGCGTGGCCGTCAACGCCCCCAGCAGATAACCGAAGGTCAGGCCCGCCTGCAGGAAGCCCAAAGCATAACCTCGCCGTCCGGCCGGTGCGTGTTCGGCAACGAACACCCAGGCGCTGGGCACTTCACCGCCGACAGCGGCGCCCTGGAAAATACGCAGGGCCAACAGAATCAGCGGGGCGAAATAACCGATTTCGGCATAGGTGGGCATCACGCCGATCAGCAGGCACGGCAAGGCCATCATCAGGATACTCAGGCTGAAGACCTTCTTGCGCCCCAGGTGATCGGCAAAGTGCGCCATCAGGATCCCGCCCAGCGGCCTGGCCAGGTAGCCGGTGACGAAGATCCCGAAGCTTTGCAGCAAGCGCAGCCACTCAGGCATCTGCGGCGGAAAGAACAACTGGCTGAGGGTCAGTGCGAAGAACACGAAGATAATGAAATCGTAGATTTCCAGCGCGCCGCCCAGTGCCGCCAGGCTCAGGGTTTTGTGATCACTGCGCGTCAGGCGTATTGCCGGCGCAGGCGAGGTGGCTGTCATAAGGGTATCCGTCAATCGATGGGCTTCAGCACACGCGTGAGCGTGCTTTGGCGAACGCAAGAGCATAGCAAAACACACCCGCCGGGGTGCGCTGACTGACGCTACGGCTGAGGATTAACGGGAAAACATCGACTGCGCGAAACTCGCCCGCCGCGGCGGATAGCCCGGGTGGGACGCACGTTCGAACACGCCCGGTAGCTGCCCGATGACTTTCGGCGTGTCGATGATTGCCATGAAAGTCAGCATGGTTTCGTTATCGGGCACTTTGGGCAGACTGACATTCACCGACTCGCGCTGATTGCTGGGTATCGCGGGCACCTTCAGGTGCTGGGACTGGTAAAGCAGGGCATGCTGGATCTGTGCATTGACCCGGCAAAAGCGTTCCAGGTCGACCCCGACGTGGTTGGCCAGGTCAATATTGCCCACCAACAGGTTGAACGGTTGCAACGCGCCCTGCACCAGACGCTGCAGGTCCTCGAACGACTCGACCGGGGCGATGCGAAAGTAGCCCATGCCATTGAGCATTTTTTCCAACTGCATCAATTGCATCGGATGCTCGTCGGCAATCAGGATCCGCAGTGATTTGTTCGGCATCGTCAATGACCAAGGCAGAAGAGCGTTAGCGGCGTTCCTTGACCCTACTGCGCCAATACATCACTTCAGGCTGGTGGCGGACACTGCGCCAGATAATGCATCTCAATTGATAGTTGTCGGGAAGTCCGCATAAATCAAGGAATGCCTTTACGAAATTTTCACTGATGGCAGACCGCAAAAATACAAATTATAATTATTCGTATTTCTGAGCGACTGCCGTACCAACCCCGCCACGGTAAATTCCGCAGCGAGTCTCTCGTTTACCTGAAGCCTCCCGTGTCTTTCGTGCTTGCCCGGCAGCGTGACGCCACGACCCAACCCCTTTGGCTGGAACCCCGCATGAGACGTCCTTCGAACAAACGCCGGCTGGTACTCTTCGGCCTCGGCCTGCTCAGCCTGAGCGCCCTGCTTGCCTGGAAATTTCTGCCCGCCGGTGGCGATCCGCTGAGCACCGTCAGCGTCACACGCAACGATATCGAAAGCAGCGTCACCGCACTGGGCACCTTGCAACCTCGACGCTATGTGGATGTCGGTGCGCAGGCTTCCGGCCAGATCCGCAAGCTGCATGTGGAAGTGGGCGACCAGGTCAAGGAGGGACAACTGCTCGTCGAGATCGACCCTTCGACACAACAGGCCAGGCTCGATGCCGGACGTTTCTCGATCGACAACCTCAAGGCCCAGCTCGCCGAGCAGCAGGCCCAGTACCAGCTCGCCGAACAAAAGTACAAGCGCCAACGTGACCTGGCTGTCGGCGGTGCTACTCGAGAGGAAGACGTGCAAAGCGCCCAGGCCGAGCTCAAGGTCACCCAGGCACGCATCGACATGTTCCGCGCACAGATCCGCCAGGCCCAGGCCAGTCTGCGCAGTGATGAAGCCGAACTGGGCTACACACGAATCTATGCGCCGATGTCCGGGACCGTGGTCGCCGTCGATGCCCGAGAAGGCCAGACCCTCAACGCCCAGCAACAGACACCATTGATTCTGCGGATCGCCAAGCTGTCGCCGATGACGGTCTGGGCTGAGGTCTCCGAAGCCGATATCGGCCATGTCAAACCCGGCATGACGGCCTACTTCACTACCCTGGCCGGCGGCAAACGGCGCTGGACCAGCACCGTACGCCAGATCCTGCCGGTACCGCCCAAACCCCTGGATCAGTCCAGCCAAGGCGGCGGCAGTCCGGCCAGCGCCAGTGGCAGTGGTAGCGGTGGCAAAGTGGTGCTGTATACCGTGCTGCTGGATGTCGACAACCCCGACAACGCGCTGATGGCGGAGATGACCACCCAGGTGTTCTTCGTTGCCGGTCGTGCCAGCAAAGTACTGACCGTCCCGGTGGCCGCGCTGGACGAGGACGCCAGTGACGCTACCCTGCAAGTTGCCCAGGTGCTCGGCACCAACGGCAAGGTCGAGCAACGCCAGGTGCGCACCGGGCTGAGCGACCGCCTGCGGGTACAGGTACTGGAAGGATTGAACGAAGGCGAACGATTGCTGATCGGCGCACCTGCTGCCAGCGGAGGTTGAATGAGTACGCCGCTGATCGAACTGCTCGACATCCGCAAATCCTACGGGGGCGTCGACACGCCCAAGGTCGAGGTCGTGCGTGGCATCAGCCTGGCGATCCACCCGGGGGAGTTCGTCGCCATCGTAGGTGCCTCCGGTTCCGGCAAGTCGACGCTGATGAACATTCTTGGCTGCCTCGACCGACCGACCTCGGGCGATTATCTGTTCGCCGGAAAAGACGTCGCCGAGCTCGACAGCGACGAGCTGGCCTGGCTACGCCGCGAAGCCTTCGGGTTTGTCTTCCAGGGTTACCATTTGATTGCTTCGGGCTCGGCGCAGGAAAACGTCGAGATGCCGGCCATCTATGCCGGCACACCCGCCAGCGAACGCCACGCCCGCGCGGCCGCCTTGCTCGAGCGCCTGGGCCTGGCCAGCCGCACCGGCAACCGCCCACACCAGCTTTCCGGCGGTCAGCAGCAACGGGTATCGATTGCCCGGGCGCTGATGAACGGCGGCCATATCATTCTTGCCGACGAACCGACCGGCGCCCTGGACAGCCAGAGCGGTGCCGAAGTCATGGCCTTGCTCGATGAGCTGGCCAGCCAGGGTCACGTAGTGATCCTGATCACCCACGATCGCGAAGTCGCGGCACGGGCCAAGCGGGTCATAGAGATACGCGACGGTTTGATCGTCAGTGACTCGGCCAACAACCACGCCACCGCGCACGACCCCAGCGCCGGCCTGCAGGCCGAAGACCTGCGCCAGCGCCTGGATCAGGGTGCGACCTACAGCGGCGCCTGGAAAGGCGAGATGATCGAATCGCTGCAAGCGGCCTGGCGGATCATGTGGATCAACCGCTTCCGCACCGCTCTGACCTTGCTCGGCATCGTCATCGGCGTGGCGTCAGTGGTGGTCATGCTCGCCGTCGGCGAAGGCAGCAAGCGTCAGGTCATGGCCCAGATGGCGGCATTTGGCTCCAACATTCTCTACCTCAGCGGCAGCGCGCCGACCCTGCGCGACCCCGCCGGGATCGTCACCCTGGATGATGTCGCTGCGGTAGGCAGCCTGCCCCAGGTGAAAATGATCATGCCGGTGATCGGCAACACCTTGATGGTGCGCTACGGCAACAACAACCAGCAGTTCTATGTCGGCGGCAACAACACCTATTTCTCCGAGATCTTCAACTGGCCGGTGGTTGAAGGCAGCTTCTTCACTGAAGCCGACGAACAGGTCGCAGCCGCCGTCGCGGTAATCGGCCAGAAGGTCAAAGAGAAGCTGTTCGGCGCCGGGGTTGACCCACTCGGCCAGTACATCCTGGTGGAGAACGTACCCTTCCAGGTGGTCGGCGTGCTCAAAGGCAAAGGTGCCAGCTCCGGCGACCAGGATAGTGACGAACGTATCGTGGTGCCCTACTCCGCCGCCGCGATTCGCCTGTTCGGCAGTCGCAACCCGGAGTACGTGACCATCGCCGCCGCTGATTCCCGTCGGGTGGCCGAGACCGAGGCGGCCATCGACAAGCTGATGCGCAAGCTGCACCACGGCAAGCACGATTACGAACTGAGCAACGACGCGGCGCTGATCCAGGCCGAGGCACGCACCCAGAACACCCTGTCACTGATGCTCGGCTCGATCGCAGCGATCTCGCTGCTGGTCGGTGGCATCGGGGTGATGAACATCATGCTGATGACGGTGCGCGAGCGCACCCGCGAGATCGGCATCCGCATGGCCACGGGCGCCCGTCAGCGCGACATCCTGCGCCAGTTCCTCAGCGAGGCGGTGTTGCTGTCGATGGTCGGCGGCCTTACCGGTATTGCCCTGGCTTTGCTGATTGGCGGCGGTTTGCTGCTTGGCAACATCGCCGTGGCCTTTTCCCTGGCGGCCGTGCTTGGCGCCTTTGCCTGCGCAGTGGTCACCGGGGTGGTGTTCGGCTTCATGCCGGCGCGCAAAGCCGCCCGCCTCGACCCGGTCAAAGCCCTTACCAGCGAATAATCAATGAACCTGCCTAGCCGCCTCAGTGTGTTGTCCATCAGCTTGTTCCTCGCTGCCTGCAGCACTAACACCGCCCCCCCGGCGAGTGGCCTGCAAGCGCCCGAGGCATGGCAAGGCCACGGCCCGTTCGCCCAGCCATTGCCCCAGCCGGACTGGTGGCAGCAGTTTTCCAGCGCACCGCTCAATCAATTGATTGCGCAAGCGCAACGTAACAGTTTCGACCTCGCCGCCGCCGCTGCACGGGTCCGCCAGGCCCAGGCCTCGGCAGTGATCGCCGGCGCGCCTCTACTACCGGAGGTCAAGTTCGGCCTCGATGGTAGCCGTAAGCACCTGCTGCACGGCAATGGTTTCGACCAGTCCGATGACAGCAACAGCGAACGCACCACCACCACGTTCGGCACGCGTCTGAGTGCCAGCTACGAGGTCGACTTCTGGGGCGGCAAAGCGGCCGCCCGTGACAGCGCCCTGTTTGACCTCGACGCCAGCCGTTACGACCGTCAGACGGTCGAACTGACCTTGCTCAGCGGCGTCGCCAATAGCTATCTGCAAAGCCTGGCGCTGGCCGAGCAGGTGCGTATTGCCCGGCTCAACCTGGCCAACGCGCAGGACGTATTGCGCCTGGTGCAGACCCGCTACGACTCGGGTTCGGCCACGGCGCTGGAGCTGGCCCAGCAACGCAGCCTGGTGGCCGGTCAGGCGCGCCAGGTGCCGTTGTTCGAACAGCAGCTGCAGGAAGCACGCATTACCCTGGCGACCCTGCTTGGCGAGCCTGTGCAGCGTCTGGCACCGTTCGAGGAATCGATCGACGTTATACGCTGGCCGGAGATTGGTAGTGGCCTGCCGAGCGAACTGCTCAGCCGCCGTCCAGACATCGCCGCAGCCGAGGCGCGCCTGGCTGCGGCCCAGGCCAACATCCAGGTTGCCCGCGCGGCCATGCTGCCGAGCCTGACCCTGGGTGCTGACCTGGGATCAGGGGCGGACACCTTTGCCCGCATCCTGCGCAGCCCCTACTACACCCTGACGGCCGGCCTGGCCGCGCCAATCTTCAACAATGGCCGCCTGCGTGCCGAACGGGATAAAACCCAGGCCCGGCAGGAGGAGCTATTGCAGGACTATCGCACCAGCATCGTTGCCGGTTTCGCCGACGTCGAGAAAGCCCTCAACGCCATCAGCGGCGTGGACGACCAGCGCCAATGGCAGGATCAGGAAGTCGAGCAGGCGCGAATCGCCTTTGCCTTGTCGGAAAGCCGTTACCGGGCCGGTGCCGAAACCTTGCTGACGGTGCTGGAGACGCAACGCACGCTGTACCAGGCCCAGGATCAGCAGGCACAACTGCGTCTGGCACGCCTGCAAGGCAGTGTGGCGTTGTACAAGGCTTTGGGTGGGGGCTGGCAGGTACCTCGGTAAAACGCGCTTGTCGCGGGGCAAATAGAATTGTCCCGCGATCAAGCCACTGTTTATCCTCTCAGGAAACAATCCCGCGCAATGACAGGTGCCGCGCATACCAGGGCCGTCGCGGCACACGCCGGACCAGGTCACCAAGATTGTCGTCGTCACCAAAGGTGATGCGCAGCGCCAGTTTCATGGTTTCCACATCCATCTCCACCGACTTGCCAGGGAAAGCTCCAGGCACCGTGCTGCAACCGTGAGTTACCGGCCCCAACCAGGGGTCTTCCACCTCGACCCAACGCCCTGGGGCAAACCACTTCACGCCATTGAGCTGCAGCCTGCGCACTTGGCCGGGATTGTGCCGTTCGTGAGCGCGATACCAGTCTTCGATGCGGTCGTCGATCCAGCCATGAAAGCCCCAGAACACCGGACTCACATGCGACGAAAAGGGATCACCGAGAAAATCGTTTTGCGCACCGAACCAGCGTGAGCTGAAGTCCGCAGGATCACGAGCAAAGGGCACCGGGACACCGTTGACAGGATCGCGTGGCACCGAGGCCCAGCACATGTGCAACCAGTCATGCAGGTTCATCTCCAGTTCCGAGCCGAACGCGCCCAGCGTCAGCTTCGAAAGATAGAGCGGATCCTGGTACTGGGATTCCCAGACCTGGAAGTTGCTGCAGAACGTTTCGCCCGCCTTGATCGCCGACACCCACTGACCATAGGCATCGTCGTCAGGCGCCAGCCAGGTTGGCGGTACGCAGTAGCCGTCGTGGTTGTCGAAGTAACGGGCAAAGCCTTGTCGGTCCTGCTCGACACTGGGCCGTGGCAAGGGGAAATGCGCCCAGGAAGGCAGGTCCTGCATGGAACGCGCAGTCCCCAGCATATGCCGGTGCATGAACAGAAAATCGATCCCCGAACCATTGCGATGCTTGCGCGGACCACGGGCATCGCGTTCCTGATCACGAGGCCCGGGTTGCCAGCCCAGCCCACGCAAGGCGCCCTGCTTTTCGGCCGACAGGTTGTGCCATTTGTCGCGGGTAGCATGCCAGAGCTGGTGAAACAGACGGTGTTCGGCGCCGGTCACCCAGGCCTCTAACTCCGGGGTATACGGCAAGCGCTCGCGGGCCTCGGGAAACGGACGTTTGACCGCGACAAAGTGACTGTCCAGCAGTGGCAATGCCATGGGCCGGTCGAGCGGTTGCAGGCGGCCACTCAAGGTACCGCTGCCGGCATTGGCGTAACGGCCCCAGACTTCATCCAGACTGGCAATGCATTCGTAGCCCGGCCCTTGTTGATTGCTCAGCAAACGCCAACGGATCTGCGCACTGGAAGCGCCAACTAGGTCACCGACGACCCGATAAGCCACCGCTCCCGGCCCTTCAAGGCGGCTTTTTTCATCGACGAAACCACGCAGTCCGCGACCCTTGGTGGCAACGTCGAGGTAAAGCTGCAGGCCCTGCTCGGGCAACCCGGAAAGGCCTGCCTGGCTTCCGGAAAAGCGCAGGTCCCAGACGCCACGCAGTTGATCCGCCAACTGCTGACCGGCAACGTCGGCCAGTTCGACGCTGGCCTCACCCGGCGTGACGATGTCGTCCTCAGGATCGTGGGTCAATTCCTTGTGCGCATAATAGGCCGCAGGCACCGCCGCACCTGCCACTGCCAGACCTGCTATGAATCCTCGCCGCGATATCGTCATTGTTCTACCCGTGTCCGCCAGAAAGCAGGCTTTATCCAAGCTAGAACGTATCCACCCGCGGGAAATTTAAGGGCTGGGCCGATGGCTAATTCAGGCCCCCCGGAATTCGTTCCCAAGGTGAATTCTTTGCAAAAGGCTATCACCCATGTCCTCCTCCACCTCCTTGGCCAGCGCCTTGGGCAACGGTCTGCGCAAGCTGGTCGGGAAGCCGGCCAAACCGACCGGCTACCGAATGTTCGATGTACAGCTCAAAGCGATCATCCCCCTGAGCCCGTCGCTCGCCCGCTTTGTTTTCAGCGGTACTGACGTTGCGCAAATGCGTACCCTGGCCGCCGACCAGCGCATCAAGCTGTTCTTTCCCAGTGCCAACGGCCAACCGCCACAGCTGCCCAAGCACGGTTCATGGCAAGAAGCCCGGCGCGGCCTGGATGCCCAGAGCAGCCCACCCATGCGTACGTACACCATCAGAGACCTGCGGCGGGAAGTGCTGGAGGTGGATGTCGACTTCGTTCTGCATGGCGTCAACGGCCCCGCCTCTGCCTGGGCGACTCATGCCCGCATCGGCGATCGCCTACAGATGGTGGCGCCTAATCTCGCCTTTGATGGCGATCCGGGTGGCTATGAATGGCAACCGCCAAACAACCTGCGCGAGCTGCTGCTGGTCGGTGACGAAACCGCCCTGCCCGCTATCGCCGGCATCCTCGAACAGATGGTTATGGAGCATCCCGGTGTGCCCGTGCAGGCATTCATTGAAGTGCCATGTGAACAGGACTGTGTTGATCTGACCTGCAGTGCCGCGACCGAGCTGAACTGGCTACCGCGGGATGTGCTCAATGGCGATCATGGTGAGGCGATGATTCATGCCGTGCGCGAACTGGCACGCCTGCCACGGGTGCAGCTGGAGCAGCGCAGCACTGCAGCCCTTGAGGACGTCGATATCGAGCAGCAGATCCTCTGGGAACGTGCCCAGTCCAGCAACGGCGAGTTCCACGCATGGATTGCCGGTGAGTCTGCGGCGGTGATGAACATCCGTCGTTTCCTCGTCCAGGAGCGTGGACTGGACCGCAAGGCTTTGACCTTGATGGGGTATTGGCGCGCAGGACGTTCGTTCGAGTGAATCTCTGATCGCGGGGCAAGTCGGGTCGCCACCGCCGCTGCCAGCGCTCGACCGAAGCGCGCAGCCACTTCATCGACCTGCTCGGCGGTGATCACCAGCGGTGGCAGGAAGCGCACAACCGCGCCCTGACGCCCACCCAATTCGAGAATCAGACCGCGCTTGAGGCATTCGCGCTGCACCAGCGGTGCCAACTGCGGACAAGCGCCCGGATGGCCCTGGGCATCCTTGGCGCTCGCCGGATCGACCAGTTCGACCCCGAGCATCAGGCCACGGCCGCGAATATCACCCAACTGCGCAAAGTCCTCCTGCAGGCGACGCAAATGCCCGCTGAGACGCTCACCCATCGCCTGGGCATGGGCGCACAGGTCGTGGTCCTTGATGTACTTCATCACCGCCGAACCCGCCGCCATGGCCATCTGGTTGCCGCGGAAGGTGCCGGCATGGGCACCCGGCTGCCAGGTGTCGAGCCACTGACGATAGACCACCACGGCCAGCGGCAGGCTGCCGCCGATGGCTTTGGACATCACCACCACATCGGGAATGATGCCGGCGTGCTCAAAGGCAAACATCTTGCCGGTACGCGCAAACCCACTCTGGATTTCATCGACAATCAACGCCACACCGGCCTTCTCGGTAATCCGCCGCACGCCGCGCAGCCACTCGAGATCAGCCGGAATCACCCCGCCTTCGCCTTGCACGGCCTCGACAATTACCGCCGCCGGCAACTGCACGCCGCCTTCCGGATCGTTAAGCAGGTTCTCCAGGTAGTGCAGGTTGACCTTGACCCCGGCCTCACCACCCAGTCCGAACGGGCAACGGTAATCGTAGGGATAAGGCAGGAACTGCACGCCATTGCTCAACAGTGCCGCCAGGGGCTTTTTCGGCCCCAGACTGCCCATCAGGCTCAATGCGCCCTGAGACATGCCGTGATAAGCGCCCTGGAACGACAGTACGGTGCTGCGTCCGGTGGCAGTGCGCACCAGCTTCAGCGCCGCTTCCACCGCATCGGTCCCGGTCGGTCCGCAGAACTGGATCTTCGCCTCGTCACGCAAGGCGTGTGGCAGCAGGCCGAAGAGGTCCTGAACGAACTGGTCTTTGACCGGTGTAGTGAGGTCAAGGGTATGCAGCGGCAGCTCATCGGCCAGCACCTGCTGAATCGCCTCGATCACTACCGGGTGGTTGTGTCCCAGCGCCAGGGTGCCGGCGCCGGCCAGGCAATCGATGAACTGACGCCCTTCGACGTCTTCGACATACAGGCCACGGGCCTTTTTCAATGCCAGAGGGATGCGCCGAGGGTAGCTGCGGGCATTGGACTCTTGCTGCTTTTGGCGGGCCAGCAACGGTGACTCTTCGAAGTGATAAAGCGTTTCGGCAGCGGCCACGTCCGAAGACACCGGCAACGGCTGGGCAAGGCTGATAGCGACTGACATCTGGGGAAACCCTCGCAAGCAAGCGGATGTGCCCGTCACGCGCCTGTTACCAGATGAGTGCCGGGTTGTTATCGCTTGAAAAACGCTTCAGCGCCCGGCGGATTTAGCCGATTCAGGCGCTGATCGAGGTTTTTTTCATCGCTACTCAGCGCGCAACGGGATGTGCAACTGCACCCGCAGACCATCGCTGCGATTGTCGAAGCGCAGGGAACCGGCGCAGCGCTGGACGATTGCCTGGACAATCGCCAGGCCCAGGCCGCAGCCACCGCTCTGGCCATTGCGCCAGAAGCGCTCGGTGAGGCGCTCCAGATCTTGATCGGCGATGCCTGGACCGTGGTCCCGTACCATGAAGGCCACCCGCCCCTTGTCCATCTGCACCGCCAGCTCCACCGGCTCCGTACCACGGGTATGGCGCAAGGCGTTGTCCAGCAGGTTGCGCAAGGCGGTTACCGCCAGTGGCGAGGGCATCCCGAGGTACGCCTGGGCGGCGTCGGGTGCCAACTGCAGATCGATACGCTGTGAGTCGCCCAGCCCTGTGTCCTGGATGGCCTGGCGCGCCACCTGCTCGGCGCTGCACTGCACGCCATCTTCAAACGACAGGCTGCCTTCGACCCGCGCCAACAGCAACAACTGCTCCAGCGTCTTGTGCAAGCGGTCAGCGCCCTGCTCGGCGTGCTCCAGTGCTTGCTCACGAATCGCGCCATCGGTCATCCGTGCCACCTGCAGGTGGGTCTTGATTGCAGTCAGCGGCGTACGCAGCTCATGGGCGGCGTCATCGGTCAGACGCCGTTCGCGCTCGATGGTCTGGGCAATGCGCAAGAACAGCTGGTTCTGGGTATCCAGCAGTGGCTGCAACTCGCTCGGTAAAGCACGTACCTGCAACGGTTCGAGGGCATCGGGGCTGCGCCTGCGCAGCGCATCGCGCATACGGTTGAGCGGTGCCAGGCCCTTGCCGATGCCGATCCAGAGCAAGCCGAGGGTGCCGAGCAGCGCGACAAATACCGGCGCCGAAGCCGCCAGCAGGATCGAGCGGTTCAGCGCCTCACGCTCCTGGTGACGGTCAGCCGTGGTGATGCGTACATCGCCGCGGTAATAGGTAAAGGTACGCCAGCGCGCGCCCTCGATGGTCTGGTCACGAAAGCCGCTGCGGTCGTCATCGAGGGTGTGTCCCTGACCGTGGTTACGGGCAATGATCTCGCCGCGTAACGAGCTGACCTGACAAGCCATGCCATCCGGCACACTGAGCTGATCGGCGCTCAGTTGCGTACCCTCGCCTTTGGCGACCAGCGGCTGTGGCAACTGATCGATCAGGCCGGCAACCATGCGCGCCGAAGCCACCAGACGCTGGTCCAGGGAAAACATCATCTGATAGCGCAGGTCGCGCAGCATCCAGGCCGCCGCCAGCGCCCAGATCAGCACGAAAGCGGTGCCCAGGATCAGGGTCAGGCGTACGCGCAGGCTCATGGCTGCGACACCTCGGGCAACTGCGCAGGCCCCAGGCGATAGCCCAGACCGCGTACGGTTTCGACAATACCGTTGCCCAACTTGCGGCGCAGGTGATGGATATGCACGTTCAAGGCATTGCTCTCGACCTCGTCACCGAAGCCGTAGACGCTGTCCTTGAGCTGCTCGCTGGACAGCACCCGGCCACGGTTGTGCAACAGGGCCTGCAACAGCGCCTGCTCGCGTCGCGACAGGTCGACCGGGACACCGCCCAGGCAGGTTTCGCGACTGCTGGGGTCGTAGCTGAGCGGACCGTGCTCGATGATATTCACCGCACGCCCGGCCGAGCGCCGCAACAGGGTGTGCAGCCGCGCCGCCAGCTCGCGCAGGTCGAACGGCTTGAGTAAGTAATCGTCGGCGCCGGCCTGCAGTCCGTCGACCCGGTCGGTGACCGCATCGCGGGCGGTGAGCACCAGCACAGGCAAGCTCTCGCCCTGCTGACGCAGACGCTGCAGCAACTTCAGGCCATCTTCATCGGGCAGGCCCAGGTCCAGCACCATGACATCGAAGGCGGCGGCCTGGAGCATGGCCTGGGCTGCGCCAGCGGTGGCCACCCGGTCCACGGTCATGCCCTGGGCACTCAGCCCTGCGGCGATGCCGCTGGCAATCAGGTCGTCATCCTCGCAGAGCAGTACGTGCATGGTCGGTCTCGATGTTAAAAGTGGCAGTGAAGCGCAATCGGATTAAGCGAGGATTATGCCGCGCCAGCGCCGGATCGTCGCGGTTTGGGCGACAATCGACGTTTGCCGGTTAACACTCGGTTAATCGCGTTCGGCCAGGATCGAGCGCTTAACGCACTACCAAGGCTTTGAGATGCGCACTTTACTAATCGCCCTGATGCTTCTATTCAGCGGCCTGACCCAGGCCAACCCGTTCGCCCAGAGTGACTTTCTGCCGGTGGACAAGGCTTTCGTGTTCAGCAGCGAACGTCTGGACTCCGGGCAGATGCGCCTGCACTGGAAAATCACCGACGGCTACTACCTGTATCAAAAGCGCCTGAAGTTCGACGGCCTGCCTGTCGAGCAGCAGCCTGCCCTGCCAGAAGCCTTGCCTCATCATGATGAATACTTCGGCGAAACCCTGGTATATCGCGGCGAACTTGAGCTGATTCTGCCCGCCTCGGCCGCTGGTCAGTTGCGCATGGGCTGGCAAGGCTGTGCCGATGCCGGCTTGTGCTACCCACCGCAGACCAACCTGGTCAGCCTGAGCAACACGGTTGTCGACGAACAGGCCAGCGATCAGGCCCTGGCCGGCGGCCTGCAGCAGTCGAGCCTGGCCTGGAGCCTGCTGGCCTTCCTCGGACTTGGCCTGCTGCTGGCCTTTACCCCATGTTCGCTGCCGATGCTGCCGATTCTCGCCGGGTTGGTCCTCGGTAATGGCGTCAGTGCCCGCCGCGGCTGGGCATTGGCAAGTGTCTATGTCCTGAGCATGGCCCTGGTCTACGCCGCCCTCGGCGTAATCGCTGCGTTGCTCGGTGGCAGCCTGCAGGCCTGGCTGCAACAGCCCTGGTTGCTCGGCACCCTGGCCGGTCTGTTTGTGTTGCTGGCCTTGCCGATGTTCGGTGCCTTCGAGTTGCAACTGCCGGTGTGGCTGCGTGATCGACTGGAACGTGCAGGCCACGGCACCCGTGGCGGCAACCTGTATGGCGCAGCGCTGCTGGGTGCACTTTCCGGGCTGCTGATGGGACCGTGCATGACCGCACCGCTGGCCGGCGCCCTGCTCTACATCGCCCAGAGCGGCAATGCCCTGCACGGCGCACTGGTGCTGTTCACCCTCGGCATCGGCATGGGCTTGCCGCTATTGCTGCTGGTGACCCTGGGCAATCGCTACCTGCCCCGTCCTGGCCCGTGGATGAACCTGGTCAAGGGCCTGTTCGGCTTTGTCTTCCTGGCCATGGCCTTGTACACCCTGCGTACCGTACTGGAGCCAGCACTGTGGCTGGGCCTGGCCGGCGCCTGGCTGATCGCCCTGGCCTGGGCGGCCTGGCCCGCACTGCACGGCTTGCGGCCGATCCGTGCGCTGCCGTTGCTGCTGGGCTTCTGGGGCAGCCTGCTGGTGATCGGTGCTTCAGCCGGCGGCGACGATCCCTGGCAGCCGCTGCAGCCCTTCCGCGCCGCTACTGGCGTGGTTGCCAGCGCTGCACATAGCGATGCCTTTATCACCGTCAGCCAACCGGCTGAACTGCAACGCGAGCTGGACAGCGCCAAGGCCCAAGGCCAGTGGGTGATGCTGGACTACTATGCCGACTGGTGTGTGTCGTGCAAAGTCATGGAGAAACAGGTGTTCGCCCGCGCCGATGTGCTGGCCGCACTGGGCGACGTCCGCTTGCTGCGTCTGGATGTGACCGCCGATGCGCCCTCCAGCCGTGAGCTGCTGCAACGCTACCAGGTGCCGGGGCCGCCGAGCCTGATCTGGATCGGCCCGGAAGGTAACGAACGCCGCAGCCGACGCATCACCGGTGAAATCGATGCGAAGAACTTCCTCGAACAATGGGCCCAGACCCGGAGTCAAGGCTAATGCTGACGGTAAACCTCGGGCCGCTGACCATGGCCGTCGATCATCTGTTGCTACTGTGCGCGCTGACCCTGGCCACAGTGGTCGGCTGGCGGGTGGCCAAGCGTGGTGGCGACAACCCTGAGTCAGTGCTGTTCAGCCTGTTCCTGCTGGGGCTGTTGGGCGCACGCCTGGGGTTTGTCCTCAGCTATTGGCCGATGTACCGCGATGACCTGATCCAGATCGTCGACCTGCGCGATGGCGGCTTCCTGCTCTGGCCGGGGCTGCTGGTGGTAGCCTTCGGTGCCTTGTGGCGTGGCTGGCGTCGCCCAGCGCTGCGTCGGCCCCTGGGTTGGGGCCTGTTCAGCGGTGCACTGTTCTGGCTGCTCGGCAGCCTGGGCAGTCACCTCTATGAGCAGGGCACGCAACTGCCCCAGGTGAGCTTGCAAAAAGCCGACGGTCGTAGCGTGCAGCTCACCGCTTACCAAGGCCGGCCGCTGGTCATCAACCTGTGGGCCACCTGGTGCCCTCCGTGCCGCCGGGAAATGCCGGTGCTGCAACAGGCTCAGCACGAGCACCCGGACATCACCTTCCTGTTCGTCAACCAGGGGGAAACCCCGCAGACGGTCAGCACCTTTCTCGCCACCACCGGGCTCAACCTGTCCCACGTGCTGTTCGACGGTGGTGGCCAGCTGGCGCAGAAAGTCGGCTCCATGGCCCTGCCCACCACCCTGTTCTACAACGCCGACGGCCGTCTGGTCGGCAGCCACCTGGGCGAGCTGTCGCGGGCCAGTCTCAGCCACGCCCTGGAATCCTTCGAGCGCACACCTGCGCCCGCTGTCACCAACGCTTCAAGGAACGACACATGCACCCTTTGCTGAAATTGCCCCTGACCCTCACGATCGGCCTGCTGGCCAGCCAGGCCGCGATGGCCGAAACCCTGCCCAAGGCTGTGCAACAAATCGAAGCCAAGGGTGTGAAGATCAAAGGCAGCTTCGATGCCCCCAACGGTTTACGCGGTTACGCCGCCGAGTACCAGAACCGGGGTATGGCGCTGTACTTGACGCCTGACGGCAAGCACGTGCTGGTTGGCAGCCTGTTCGATGAACAAGGCCAGGACTTGAGCGAAGCACCGCTGCAGAAGCTGGTCTATGCGCCGATGTCCAAGGAGGTCTGGGCGAAGATGGACAAGAGCGCCTGGATTGCCGACGGCAAGGCTGACGCACCGCGCGTTGTCTACCTGTTCAGCGACCCGAACTGCCCGTACTGCAACATGTTCTGGCAGCAGGCGCGGCCGTGGGTCGAGTCGGGCAAGGTGCAGTTGCGCCACATCATGGTCGGCATCATCCGTGAAGACAGTCCGGGCAAATCGGCGGCGCTGCTGGCCAGCAAAGATCCGGTCCAGGCCCTGAACAAGCACGAGAGTGCCGGCAAGGCCAGCACCCTCAAGGCGCTGGACAAGATTCCCGCGGCGGTGCAAGCCAAGCTCGAGGGCAATCTGGCCCTGATGGAGGAGCTGGGGCTGTCAGCGACACCTGCCATCTTCTACCTCGATGAACAACAGCAAATGCAGTCGCAGCAAGGTGCGCCACGACCGGAAATGCTGGGGAAAATCCTCGGCAAGCGTTGATGCATGGCAGCGCCTGCAGGGTACCTTGAGCAATACCGGTACCCTGCAGTTCCCCTCTTACAGCGCTTCGAGTTCCGCCATCAGATCGCTGAGGCGGTCAACCTTGTCATCGCTCAGCTCACTGGCCTTAAGACCTTCCACATAAACAGCCAGCTCCTCGACGCTGCTGCATTCGAACATCGCCCGCAACGGCACGTTCAACTGCAAGGTTTTCTGCACCCGTGAGGCGATCTGGGTAGCCAACAGGGAATGCCCGCCCAACTCGAAGAAGTTATCCCGTACCCCGACCCGTTCGACCTTGAGTACCTCGGCCCAGATCGTCGCCAGGGTCTGCTCCAGTTCGCTGCGCGGTGCGAGGTAGTCGTGACGCTGCTGAGCGGCGAAATCAACCGTCGGCAGGGCCTTGCGGTCGAGCTTGCCGTTGGCATTGAGCGGCAGTTGCTTGAGCCAGGTCCAATGCAGCGGCACCATATACTCAGGCAGTTCGGCCCGTAGGCGCTGCTTGATCTGCTCGAGCAATACATCGGTATCCGCAGTCGCCGCGCTGGCCACCAGGTAGCCGACCAGGTGCTTGCCGTTGGCGCCCTCCTGAACGCCCACCGCCGCATCGCGAACCTCGCTCTGCTCATGCAGCCGTGCCTCGATTTCACCCAGCTCGATGCGGTAGCCACGGATCTTCACCTGGTGGTCAATGCGCCCGACGTATTCGAGCACACCGTCCACACGCCGCCGCGCCAGGTCACCGGTGCGATACAGGCGCTCCCCCGGGGCCCCGAACGGATGCGGGATAAACACCTGGGCGGTGCGCAGCGGATCGCCGACATAACCACGGCCGACGCCAGTGCCCGCCACACAGAGTTCACCTACCGCTCCCAACGGCACCAACTCCTGATCGTCGCCCAGCAGGTACAAACGGTTGTTGTCGGTGGGCGTGCCGATCGGCAGATAACTGCCGCGCGTCGAGGCCGCATCGACGCGGAAGAAGGCCACGTCATCGGAGCATTCCGCCGGGCCATAGGCGTTGACCAGAGCGATCTGCGGATAACGTTGCAGCCACTGCGAGGCCAGTTCAGGCGGCATCGCTTCCCCGGTCGGCAGCATCCAGCGCAAGCCGTCGAGGTGTTGATGCTCATTGGCAAGCATGCCCTGAATCAGTGACGGCACGCTCTCCAGCACGGTGATCCCGCAGGTCTGGACATGCTCAAGCAGGCCTTGCGGGTCGTGGGCAATGGCGTTGGGCACAATCGCCACCTGGGCACCGAACAGCGGCGCGGCAAGGAACTGCCAGACCGAGATATCGAAACTCTGCGAGGCGGTCTGGGCAATGACATCCTGCTCGTCCAGTTGCAGGTACGGCACCTTGCTCAACTGGTTGTTGAGCATGCCGCGCTGCTCGACCATCACCCCCTTCGGCAGACCGGTGGAACCGGAGGTGTAGATCACATAGGCGAGGTTGTCCGGCGCGCTGTAGATGCCCGGATTGATGTCGGGCAGCCCGGCGCTTTGTACCTGTTCCCAGATCAGCAGCTTCGGCCGCCCCGCGCACACCAACTCGTCGAGCAGCGCACGCCCTTGCTCGGCGCACGCCTGGCTGCAGACCAACACCGGCGTGCGACTAAGCTCGACGATACGTTGCGGGCGCGCCGTCGGCAGGCCCGGATCGAGCGGCAAGTAGCCGGCACCGGCCTTGAAGCTGCCGACGATCATGCCCAGCAAAGGTAGATCACGTTCTGCCAACAGCGCCACCGGTTGATCCACGCCGACCCCGGCAGCGATCAGCGCATGACCCAGGCGGTTAGCCTGTTGATTGAGCTGTGTGTAGCTGATCGACTGCTCCAGGCAGCGCGCCACAGTACGCTGCGGATGGGTAGCAACCCGCGCTTCGAACAACTCGGCATAACTCTGCTCCAGGGGGTAGGCGCGTTCGCTACGGTTGCAATCCTCGAGCAGGAAGCGCTGCTCTTGCTCACCCAACAGCGGCAACTCGCTCATGTCGCCGAGGAAGCCGTCGGCCAGAGCCAGCACCAGGCGCTTGAACTCGGCCAACAGACGCTCGACAGTCGACGTGTCGAAATAGCGCTGGTCGAACGACAGGTGTAATCCCAGGTCATCCCCCGGATAGCACACCGCCGTCAACGGGAAGTTGGTGTGGGTACGACCGGAGTCGGAGCTGGCATTCAGGCTCTGCGCCCGATCCAGCACGGCCACTTCCACCGGAGCGTTCTCGAACACGAACAGGCTGTCGAACAACGGCTGGCCTTTGGGCAGCTCGCTGCACTCCTGAATGCTTACCAGCGGCAGGTACTCGTACTCGCGCAACTCCATGTTGCGTTCGAACAAGCCCTTGAGCCATTGCCGGACACTGCAACGCTCAGCGGCAGCCGGCAGTTTCACCCGCAGCGCGATACTGTTGATGAACAGCCCTACCGTGCGCTGCATCTGCGGCATGCTCACCGGCCGACCGGCCACCGTCACCCCGAACAGCACATCGCGTTCGCCGCTGAAGCGACTCAACACCAGCGCCCAGGCCGCCTGGGCAAAGGTGTTGACGGTCAGCTGATGGGCTTGGGCCAGCTCACGCAGACGGACACCGTCAGCAACATCCAGACGGGTGTAGCAATCGCCGACAATCATTCCGGCGCTCTCGGCAGCGTGATCACGCAACAGTGGCCGGTCACTCGGTACTGCGGTGCTGCGCTCGAAGCCTTGCAGGTTGTCGCGCCACCACTGGCGCGCTTCGTCCAGGTCCTGATGCTGCAACCAGCTGATGTAGTCGCGGTAGCGCGGTGGCACTGGCAACTGCGCCTCGCGACCCTCGCCCAAGGCCATGTACAGCTCGAAGAAATCGTTCATCAGCAACGAACGGCACCAGGCATCGATCAGGATGTGGTGGTTGCTCATCATGAACCAGTAACGGTCCGCGCCAACCCGGATCAGGCGCAGGTGGAACGGCGCCTGTTGCAGCAGATCGAAGCCGGCTTCACGTTCCTGTTTGTGCAGGGTCTGCAGACGCACTTCCTGCTCGTCCTCGCCAAGCTCGGCCCAGTCCTGGTAGTCGAGCGCGGTATTGCCCGGCTTGTGGATGATCTGCAGCATCGCTTCGCCAGCGTTCCAGCTGAACGAAGCACGCAGAGCTTCATGACGCGCGACCACGCCTTGCCAGGCCTGGGCGAAACGCTGCGGGTCGAGGGCGCTGTTGATCCGGTAGCGGTCCTGCATGTAGTAGATGCCGGTGCCCGGCTCCAGCAGGGTATGCAGCAACAGCCCCTCCTGCATCGGCGTCAGCGGGTAGACGTCTTCGATCTGTGTTGTCGGCACCGGCAAGCTGTCGATCTGCTCCTGGGTCAGTCGCGCCAGGGGGAAGTCCGACGGCGTGAAGCTGCCGTTGCCGGAAGTCAGGCAGTGCGCGATCAGGCCAAGCAATTCCGCTTTATAGGCCCGGGCCAGCTGATCAATCGTGTGCTCGTCGTAGCGGGCGCGGCTGAAGGTCCAGCGCAACTGCAGCTCACCGGCAAAGACCTGGCCATCGACACTCAACCAGTTCGGCAGTGGCGCCTCCAGATCATGGGCCTCGCCGGCCGGCTCATCCACCGGCTGGAACAGGGCATCGGTCTGGAACTGCTGGTCGAACTGACCCAGGTAGTTGAAGGTAATCCGCGCCTGCGGCAAGGCCGCCATGGCTTCGCGTACCGGTGTCTCGGCCAGGTAGCGCAGCACGCCATAGCCCAGGCCCTTGTGCGGCACCTGGCGCAATTGTTCCTTGATCGCCTTGATCGAAGCCGCCTGCCCTGAGGCACCTTCGCCAACCGCCGGACTCAGGCTCAGCGGATAGGCACTGGTGAACCAGCCGACACTGCGGGTCAGGTCCATGTCTTCGAAGAGACTCTCGCGGCCATGACCTTCCAGCTGTACCAGCACCGAGCTGTCGCCACTCCAGCGGCACAGCACCCGGGCCAGGGCCGTCAGTAGCAGGTCATTGACCTGGGTGTGGTACGCCGCGGGGGCCTCCTTGAGCAGTTGCCGGGTTTGCCCGGCGTCCAGGCGCACGCTGAGGGTCTGCGCCTGTTTGTGCAGGTTTTCCCCTTGCGGATGATCGCAGGGCAGCTCACGGTGCGCCGTGTTCAGCTGAGCCTGCCACCAGTGCTGTTCGTCGCGCAGTGAATCGCTGCTGGCATAGGTCACCAGGCGCGCGGCCCAGTCGCTCATGGCACGGGTCTTGGCTGCCAGGGTCTGGCCACGGTACAGCGCCTGCACATCTTCCAGCAGCACGCGCCACGACACACCGTCCACCACCAAGTGATGGATCGCCAGGAGCAATCGCTGCTGCCCCTCGTTGTCTTCAACCAGCAAGGCCCGCAGCAACGGCCCATTGTGCAAATCAAGACTGCGCTGCACATCGCTGTACAACGGCTGGCAATCGGCGAAATGGTTGACCGACACTTGCCAGAGCAATTCGCGGCCCTGCCCCTGGACATAGTCGCCCTGCCACTGGCCATCGTGCGCGCTGAACTGCAGGCGCAAGGCGTCGTGGTGCTCGACTAGCTCCTGCAAGGACTGCTCCAGCGCCTTGGGCACTAGACGTTCGGTTGGCGCCAGCAGTACCGCCTGGTTCCAGTGCTGCGGCTGCGGCACATCGCTGTCGAAGAACCAGTGCTGGATCGGCGTCAGTACCGCGCGACCGCGCAATGGACCTTGGTCGACCTGGCTGTCATCACTGCGCCGGACCACAGTGGCCAGGGTCTGGATGGTCTGGTGCTGGAACAGGTCACGCGGGGTGAAATGCAGCCCGGCCTGACGGGCTCGACTGACCACCTGGATCGACAGAATCGAATCACCGCCCAACTCGAAGAAGTTGTCCTGCAGGCCGACCTGCGGCACGTTCAAGACCTCTTGCCAGAGCTTGGCCAGTTGCTGTTCCAGCTCGCTGCGCGGCGCCTCATAGCGTTCCCGCCCTTGCGCCAGCTCAGGCGCTGGCAGCGCCCGCCGGTCAAGCTTGCCATTGCCCATCAGTGGCATCTGCGCAAGCAGGAGCAGATGAGCAGGCACCATGTAGTCCGGCAGATGCAGCCGTAGCTGCACCTTGAGCGCGTCACGCAACGCGGTCTGCGCTGAGGCATCAGCCTGAGCCTGCTCACAGACCAGATACGCCGCCAGTTGCTTGCCGCCAGGCATGTCCAGGGCCACTACCACCGCCTCGCGCACCGCCGGATGCTCAAGCAAACGCGTTTCGATTTCGCCCAGCTCGATACGGAAACCGCGAATCTTCACCTGATGATCGATACGGCCAACGTACTCGACCAGCCCGTCGGCACGTTGGCGAACCAGGTCGCCGGTGCGATACAAACGCCCGCCTTCAACGCTGAACGGGTCGGCGACAAAACGTTCGGCACTGAGCCCCGGTCGTTCATGGTAACCCTGGGCCAGGCCGGCGCCGCCCACATACAACTCGCCAATACCGCCTTGAGGCAGCAACGCCAGATCGGCATCGAGAATGTAGGCCACCCGGGCACCGACCACCGCGCCGATCGGCACACTGCCAGCCCCTGCTTCCAGCTGTTCGGGCGCCAGGCACGCGAGCGGCATGACCACGGTTTCGGTCGGCCCGTAAGCGTTGAAGAACTGCTGTGGCGCAAACGCCTGGCGGATCCTCTGCAAGTGCTCTCCGGTCAGGGCTTCGCCACCGGTGATACACAGGCGCACAGGCAAGTGCTCATTGCGGCTGGCCAGCCACTGGGCCAACTGACTGCCATAGCTTGGGGTGAAGCCGAGAAGCGACACCTGCTGTTCACGAATGAGTGTGCAAATCTCTTCGGCACCCCACTGCCCCTGGGCACGCAGTACCACCCGCGCACCGCACAACAGCGGCACCAGCAGGCGCTCGGTGGCGGCATCGAAGTTAATCGAATAGAAGTGCAGCTCGCAGTCATCGCTACGCATACCGAAGCGTTCAATGACCGCCTGGCAATGCATGGCGATCTCGCCACGGCTGACCACCACGCCTTTGGGCTTGCCGGTGGAGCCGGAGGTGTAGATCAGGTACGCCTGGTGGCCCGGTAGACTGGCCTGTGGCAACGGCTCACGGCTGACAGCAGCCAGCGCCGGGCCGTCGTCTTCCAGGCTCCAGCGCGCGACCTGGCCCGGCAATTCACCGAGCGCCTCGAACAGACTGCGCTGGCCCAGCAACAAGCTGATGCCGCTGTCTTCGATCATGTAGTGCAGGCGTTCCAGCGGGTACTCCGGATCCAGCGGCACATAAGCGCCCCCGGCCTTGAGAATCGCCAACAGCCCGACCACCATCTCCAGCGAACGCTCCAGCGCCAGGCCCACCCGCACCTGCGGGCCAACGCCACGCTCACGCAGCACACGGGCCAACTGGTTGGCGCGCGCATCCAGCTCGGCATAACTCAGGTGCTGACCGGCAAAGGTCAGGGCCAGGGCCTGCGGCTGACGTGCCGCTTGCGCGCTGAACAGCCCCTCGATGGTCTGATTAAGATCGGCCTCAAGGTCACCCTTGAGGCTGTCGCATAGCTGTTGCTGCTGATCGCTGGCCAGCATCGGCAGCTCACACAGAAGCTGCCCGGGATTGTCGAGCATCGCCTCCAGCAGGTTCTGCCAGTGCGCAGCCATCTGCGCGATGCGCGGCTCGTCGAACAGGTCGCAGCTGTAGGTCAGGCAGCAGCCCAGGCGCCGGTCGAGGTCGGTAACTTCCAGGTTGAGATCGAACTTGGTTGCCCGGGCGTCGTTGACCAGGTAGTCCACCTGCATGCCCGACAACTGCCGGCTTTGCTGGAACTCCCAGCGCTGTACGTTGCACATCACCTGGAACAATGGGTTGTAAGCAGTGCTGCGTGCCGGCTGCAACGCTTCGACCAATTGATCGAACGGCAGGTCCTGGTGCGACTGCCCCTCGATCACGGTCTGGCGAACCTGGTCGATCAGCGCACTGACGCGCATCTGCCCGTCGAGCTGGCAGCGCAACACCTGGGTATTGAGGAAAGCCCCAATCAGCCCTTCGCTTTCCGGACGAATGCGGTTGGCCACCGGGGCACCAATACGCAAGTCCTGCTGACCACTGTAACGATAGAGCAGCACTGCCAGGGTTGCGGTCATGGTCATGAACAGGGTCAAACCGCGCTCGGCATTGAACGCCCGAACCCGTGCCGCCAACTGCGGGCTCAGATCAAAGCGATAGAACTCGCCTCGGTGACTTTGCAGCGCTGGCCGTGGACGGTCGGCGGGCAGTTCCAGCACCGGATGTTCATCACCCAGTTTGGCTTTCCAGTAGTCAAGCTGGCGCCGGCCTTCGCCGTCTTCCAGCCACTGGCGCTGCCAGACGCTGTAGTCCAGGTATTGCACCGGCAAGGCTTGCAGCGGGGATTCACGCTCATCGACAAAGGCTTCGTAGAGCTCACCCAGCTCGCGGGCGAAGATGTCCATGGCCCAACCTTCGGTGACGATATGGTGCAGCGTCAGGACAAAATAGTGTTCATGCTCAGCGGCCTTGACCAGGCACGCACGCAGCAGCGGACCGCGTTCCAGGTCGAACGGCTGGTGTGCTTGCTCATCGGCAAAGGCTTGCAGACGCGACTCGCGCTCTACCGGGCTGTGCGCAGAAAAATCCTGCCAGTGCATCTGCACAGTGCTGTCGCTGTGCACGCACTGATACGGCACACCGTCGATGCTCGGGAAGGTTGTTCGCAGGGTCTCATGGCGCACAATCAAGGCGTGCAGGGCTTGCTCGAAGCGGCTGACATCCAGCACGCCGCGCAACCGCGCCATGCCGCCGACGTTATACGCCGGGCTGTCCGGCTCCATTTGCCAGAGGAACCACATACGCTGTTGCGAGTAAGACAGCGGCACGGCCTGGCGCCGATCGATGCGAGCGATTTCGCCCTGCAGGTTGTGCGCCCCGCTCTGCTGGATCTGCTCGACCTCGCGGGCAAATGCGCCCAGCTCGCTGGCTTCGAACAGCACCCGCAACGGCAACTCGACATTGCACGCCTGACGGCTGCGGGAAATGATCTGGGTCGCCAGCAACGAGTGGCCGCCGAGGGCAAAGAAGTCATCCTGCAGACCGACCTGTTGCAGCCCCAGCACGTCGCGCCAGATGGCTGCAATCTGCTGCTGCAGCGCGGTGCTCGGCTCGATGTGTTCACGGGTGGTCCATACCGGTTCCGGCAGCGCCTTGCGCTCGACCTTACCGCTCGGGCCCAAAGGCATCTGCGCCAGATGCATCAGCAATGCCGGCACCATATAAGCCGGCAGCTGTTCGCCCAACGCCGCCATCAGCCCCGCATTGTTTTCAATACCGCTGTAATAACCCACCAACTGCGCACCGGCGACGGTCTGGCGGATCAGCACCACTGCCTGCTCCACGCCCGGCTGGCCGAGCAGGCAGGCTTCGATTTCTTCAGGTTCAACGCGGAAACCACGCAGCTTTACCTGTTGATCAAGACGCCCGAGGTACTCCAGTGCCCCCAGGGAGGCGACCCAACGTGCCCGGTCACCACTGCGATAGACACGCTGACCGTCGCCCTCAGGCTGCGGCACGAAGCGTTCCGCTGTCAGCCCCGGACGCCCGAGGTAACCACGAGCCAGCCCGGCACCACCGAGGTAAAGTTCACCGGGAACACCCGGCGCACAGAGCTGCAGTTCTTCATCAAAGACCTGGCACACAACGTTGGCCAACGGCCGGCCAATTGGCGAACGCGCGCCATCGGTCTCGCTGCACTGCCAGTGGGTGACGTTGATCGCGGTTTCGGTCGGCCCATAGCGGTTGTGCAACGCGACGTGTGGCAGCACTTGCAGCACCCGGTCGCGCAGAGCCGCAGACAACGCCTCACCGCCGGAGAACAGCCGGCGCAAGCTGCTACATCCCGCCGCCAGCGGCTCTTGAATGAATACCTGCAACAACGCGGGAACAAAGTGCAAGGTCGTTACACCATGCTCGCGCACCAGCGCCGCGATGCGTTGCGGGTCGCGGTGTTCACCAGGCCCCGCCAACACCAGCCGGCAACCGTTGACCAGCGGCCAGAAGCACTCCCACACCGACACGTCAAAGCTGATGGGCGCTTTCTGCATCAGCACATCGTACTCATCCAGCGCATAGTGCGCCTGCATCCACTGCAAGCGCTCGGCCAGTGCTGCATGGGTGCTGCCGACGCCCTTGGGTTGCCCGGTAGAGCCAGAGGTATAAATCACGTAGGCGAGGTTATCACCATGCAGGTGCAAGCCCGGCGGCTGGCACGGCCAGCTGTCGAGTTTGAGCTGATCGATGGCAATGGCGCTGATCCCTGGCACCTGCGGCAAACGCTCGAGTACATCGCTATGGCTGAGCAGCAGCCCCGCACCACAGTCGGCGAGCATGTACGCCAGGCGTTCAGGCGGATAATCGACATCCAGCGGAACATAGGCGCCACCGGCTTTGAGAATGGCCAGCACGCCGATCAGCAGCTGCGGCGAACGCTCGGCAGCAATGGCCACGCAGACATCCGGGCCGACACCCTTGTCGCGCAGGTAATGGGCCAGGCGATTGGCCTGCTGGTGCAGGCTGGCGTAGTCGAGGGTGCCGCCTGCCCATACCAGAGCGGTGTGCTGCGGGGTCAGGCGCGCCTGTTCATTGAGTTGCTCGACCACCCACTGCCGGGCCTGGGGCGCAGGCGCCTGGCCCCATTGCAGCAATTGCTCGCGGCCTTGGGCATCAAGCAGCTGCAGGTCGCCGATGCTGACCGCCGGCGCGGCACAGACCTGCTCCAGCACGCTCAGCAGGTGGGCGGCCAGACGCTGCACGCTGGCAGCGTCGAACAACTCGCTGGCGTAGTCGAAGGACAGCGACAGGCGCCCCTGGTGATCTTCTTCGCTATGCAGTTGCAGGTCGAACTTGGCCTCGCGGCTGTGCCATGGCAGCTCTTCGGCAAGCAGCCCGGGCAGGCGCCGCAACGCCGTCAGATCACGTTGCTGGTGGTTGAACATGACCTGGAACAGCCCCTGCTCGCGCGCTTGCGGGAAGGCAGCGAGCAACTGCTCGAACGGCAGGTCCTGATGCGCCTGGGCTTGCAGGGTTGCCTCACGTACCTGGACCAGCAGGTCGGCGAACGACAAGCGTGAATTCAGTTGCGCCCGCAGAACCTGGGTATTAATGAAGAACCCCACCATACCCTGGGTTTCCAGCCTCGGGCGGTTGGCGTTGGGCACCCCGACACGGATATCGGACTGCCCGCTGTAGCGATGCAGCACGCTCTGAAAGCCGGCCAGCAGAATCATGAACAGCGTGCTGTCGTGCGCGCGGGCGCTACTGCGCAGTGCATCGCTCAGGGCGGTCGGCACCCGCACGCTCAGGCGCGCAGCCGACCTGGTGTGCTGGCTTGAACGCGGATGATCGGTTGCCAGGTCGAGCACCGGTTGCTCATCGCCCAGTTGCGCCGTCCAGTAGCTCAGTTGTCGCGCCGCCTCACCGTCAGCCAGCCATTGCCGTTGCCAGCTGCCATAGTCGGCGTAGTCCAGGGCCAACGCGGGCAGTTCAGCCTGCTGCCCCTGACAGTGAGCGGCATACAGCCGCGAAAACTCGTCGATGAGGATATTCATCGACCAGCCGTCGGTGATGATGTGATGCAAGGTCACCCAGAGTTGATGCTCCTCACTGTCCAGGCGCACCAGGGTTACCCGCAGCAACGGGCCGGTTTGCAGATCGAACGGTTGCTGCGCTTCGGCATCGCGCCGAGCCTGCACTTCAACGCTGTCGACGCCGCTCAGGTCGAGGTGCTGCAGGTTGAATGTCAGTACTGGCAGCACACGCTGCAGCGCCTGACCCTCCACTTCGGAAAATACGCTGCGCAAAGACGCATGGCGATCGACCAGGGCCTGGAAGCTGGACTGCAGCGCCGCCTGGTCCAGCTCGCCGCGCAAACGCAGCGTCCCCGGAATGTTATAGGCGCCACTGTGCGGCTCCAGTTGCCAGAGCAGCCACAGGCGGTTCTGCGCCAGTGACTGCGGCACTGCCTGGCTAGCAGCGAGGCGCTGGATTGCGCCATGGGCCGCACCACCCTGCTGTTGCGCGGCGGCTACAGCGGTGCAGAAGTCGCCCAGCAACGGCGCTTCGAACAGCACCCGCACACTCAGTTGCAGGTTCAGCTCGCAAGCCAGGCGGGCTGTCAGCTGCGTGGCGGCAATCGAGTTACCGCCGAGCAGGAAGAAATGATCATCGTCGGCGACTTGCGCCACGCCCAGTTGCTCACACCACAGGCGTGCAATCAGGGACTGCAACGCGCCAGCCTGTGAGCCTTGAGCAAGCGCTTCGGGTTGCTCGACTTCTGGGAACCGCGCATAACAATCCAGGCTGCCATCGTTCATCCGCAGACGGCAGGCGGAACGCTGCAGCTTGCCGCTGGAGGTCTTCGGTAGCGCTCCCGGGTTGAGCAACAGGACCACCGCCGGGGCTTGCTGGCAGGCATCGGCGATCACCTGGCGCAAGGTCTTGATCAGGGCCGTCGGGGTGATGATCTTCTGCACATTACGGCTGACCTCGACGGCAACACCGATCCCCTCCTCACCCAGGTGGTCGACGGCGAAGATCGCCACACGCCCCTTGCGCAGTACGTCGACTTCACGCTCCAGAGTCTTCTCCAGATCCTGCGGGTAAAGGTTATGCCCACGCACAATCAGCATGTCCTTGAGACGACCGGTGACAAACAGTTCACCCTCACGCACAAAGCCCAGGTCACCGGTGCGCAACCAGGTCTGCCCGCCTAGCTCGACAAAGGTTCGCGCCGTCGCTTCAGGGTTGCGCCAGTAGCCTTTGGCAATGCTCGGGCCACAGGCCCAGATTTCACCAACCTGATTGTCGGCCAGGACAGTCAGCTGCTGCGGGTCGACGATCTGCACGCCGTGTTCGGGCTGGCTGCGCCCGCAGCTCATCTGCACCGTGTCATTGCCCGGCTCGGCGCTGTTGCGCGCCAGGGCGCCGGCATTCAGGGGCAAGGCGCCAATGCCCTGACCACGGGTACTGCCGCTGACAAACAGGGTCGCCTCAGCCAGGCCATAGCTGGCAAAGAAGCTCTCGGTACTGAAACCACAGTCTGCAAACTTCTCGGCGAAGGCTTGCAGACTGTCCTGACGGATTGGCTCGGAACCGGAATAGGCCACACGCCAGCGGCTCAGATCGAGGTTGGCCAGGGCGGCGCTGCTGACCCGCTCGCTGCACAGGCGATAGGCGAAGTCGGGACCACCGCTGATGGTGCCGCCATGATCGCTGATCGCCTGCAACCAGCGTTGTGGCCGGGCCAGAAAGTAAGCCGGCGCCATCAGTACACAGAGCACGCCGCTGAAAATCGGTTGCAGCAGGCCGCCGATCAGGCCCATGTCGTGGTACAGCGGCAACCAGCTGACGATCACGTCATCCGGATTGAGGTCGATGCCGAAGCCATGGCGGATCAGTACCTCGTTGGCCACCAGGTTGCCGTGGCTGACCTGCACACCCTTGGGCAAGGCGGTGGACCCGGAGGTGTATTGCAGGAAGGCGATGTCATCGGCCTGCAGTGCCGGGGTTTGCCAGGCATCCGCCAGTGCGGCGTCCAGATGATCGACTGCGAGCAAGTGCGGCGCAGTCTCTTCGGCGAACACCTCCAGCGCCTGCAGGCTGTCGTACAGGCCACTGCTGGTGAGCAACAGGCTCGGCTCAGCGTCTTCGATGATCGACACCAGGCGCTCCTGATGATGACGGCGCGAGGATTCCGGCGGATACGCCGGCACGGCAATCACCCCGGCGTACAGGCAACCGAAGAAGGCCGCCACATAGTCCGGGCCGCTGGGAAACAGCAGCACCGCCCGATCGCCGAACGCCGTACGGGCTTGCAGGGCCGTGGCGATGGTTCGGGCGCGCAGGTCGAGGTCACCATAGGTCAGCACCGCCTCCTGTTGCGGGTCGTCGGCCAGAAAGCGCAAGGCAACCCGGTCAGGGGTTTGCGCAGCACGTTGGGCCAATGCCTGGACCAGCGTAACCGGGAGTTCGAAGGCGTCCGTCATGGGAGGGTTCCTGCCAGAGTCTGTACGTGAAATCAGGGCTCGACAGTGGCGCGTACCGGTTAGGCGGTTGCACGTTGCGCCTGCCGAGCGCCAAGGGATGTACACAGAGGAACGGATGGACAGGGGAAATAATTAAGTCCGCTGCGCATCTTCGGCAGGGCGACAGAGGGGGGGTTATTTGAAGCGCATCACAGGCTGGGACTTATAACCAAATTATCCCGAGACTCGTTACTTTTCTCATTTGACAATAATTATCATTAAGAATAATTTGTCGCACGTCGCAGGAAGCCTCCCCACCCGGAGCGCTCCTCCTCCCTCTTAGAGCTAAGGTGATTTCCATGGCGGAACAACAATCCACAAGTAAGTGCGATTCACCGTTACTCCAGGCGTTTGTCGACAACCGCAACATTCTCGTCAAGATCGCCGCACGCATCACTGGCTGTCGTTCTCGTGCTGAAGACGTGGTGCAGGACGCCTTCTTTCGACTCAGTTCTGCCCCGCAGATCACGTCCTCATTCAAGGCTCAGTTGAGCTACCTGTTTCAGATCGTGCGCAACCTGGCCATCGACCACTATCGCAAGCAGTCCATGGAACTCAGGTACTCCGGCAGCGAAGAGGAAGGCTTGAACGTGGTCGTCCAGGGCGCCTCGCCCGAAGCCACGCATATCAACCTCGCCACCCTGGAACACATTGCCGACGCCCTGAACGAACTGCCGCAGCGCACCCGCTATGCATTCGAAATGTACCGGCTGCACGGCGTTGCGCAAAAGGACATCGCCAAGGAACTGGGGGTCTCGCCGACACTGGTCAACTTCATGATCCGCGACGCCCTGGTACATTGCCGGAAAGTCTCAAGCCAGAGGGCTTAAGCGCTACAAGCGACAAGCTTCAAGCGGTAAGTTGCGCACGATCAACTTGAAGCTTGTCGCTTGCAACTGGCAGCTTGAGCCTCAGGCGAGCTTACAGCGCTCGAAGAAACGTTCCCTTCCCAGCACCATCAAGGCTGCCCGCTTGTGCGGGAAGTCGAACTCCTTTTCGCAATGAAAGCACTGCTCGTGCATATAGCCGATCATCTTGCTGTTGTCGGCACGCGGCTCGGCCACCACCCGCAGGGTACGCGGATCGTCAAGAAACAGGTAATGCACCAAGGCCGATAGCCAACTGGCAACCTTGTGTGGCCCGCGATGAGTTTCTTCACCCACCAGCATGTGAATGCCGCGGTCGTAATCATCGACGGCATAGAACGGGGCGATGCGGTCTTCCTTGGCCCAATAGGCCTCGAAGTAGGCAAATGGCTGGTCATCGAAGCAACCGATCAAGGTCAGGCTGTGCGGGTCCGCCTGCAACTTGCTCAGGTAGTCACGGTGCTGTTCGAGGCTGCCGCCTTCCTGCCAGAAGTTCAGCACCCGCGGATTGTTCTGCCAGCGGTTGAAACGCTCCAGGTCGCTGTCGATTTCCAGGGTGCGCAGTGACACCCAGGCGCCCAGGCGCGCATCGAATCGGCGGTACACCTCACCGCGGGGTTTCGGCGCGCGGCGTGGATGACGCTTGCCCTCGGTGATCTGCATCTGTTGCGGGTAGACCCCGTCAAACGCCTGCCCCAGCCAGGGCTGCGGCAGTTGCCAGAACTGTGTTCTTTCACAGCGGTACACACCCGCCTGGGCCTGAGCCACGAGCAGACCACTGAGCACGGCGTCACCCGGCTCGCAGCTCAGGTGCCAGGTCAGACGCTGACAGTCAGGATCACGCGCAAACAGCCAATAGCATGCCGCCCACAGGGCTTGCTGGACGCGCTCCCGGGCAACGTCCTCGAGATGGACTTCCAGAGTATCGCCACGCACCAGTCGCACCCGAATCAGCGGACTGCCCTCCAGCACGAGGTTCAGGTGGCAGTCACTTTCATCGGCGTCCAGGCTACGCCAGCGGGGAAATGACAGCGTTTGCGAAGCAGTGTCGAAGGGCATGATCTTGGCTCACGATAGAAAGGTGCTCACCGTTCTGAACGTAGCCGCGTGAGCGAAATTTAGTCTGCTCCAGGAGGGGAAACACTGATGCGAAACGGCTGGAAAATGCGTAACAGCTCGCCATTGTCGTGCAACTGCTGCAACAGACTGGCAAAGGCCGGACCAGTGATCGGCGCATCGGGACGCAGCAAGGCATAGTGGCGGTAAACCTGGTCGACTCGCGCAGAAGTGAGCAACTGCCCGACACTGCCTGGATTACGTGCTAGAAAATCGCTGAGGTAGGAACGGGTCACCAACGCGACATCAGCCCGACCACGCTGAACCATCAATAGATTACTGTCGTGGGAGTAGGTCAGGGTCGCGTTGTAATGCTCGGCCAGGTACTGGGGGTCAGGATTGAAGCCGGCAAAGGCATAGTGATAACCACTGTACAGGGCCAGACGCTTGCCGCTGAGGTCGGCAAAATAGCGCTCGTCACGATCCGGCTGCAGATGGGTGACGAACACCTCGGCATCTTCAAGCCCCATATCGACCGCGACATGGGCGATGTTTTTCCAGCCCCACTCAGGGTTCTCGAAAATCGCCATGTCGGTGCGGCCCTGGCGAAAATCATTGAAGCGACGCGGAATCGACGTCGGCACCAGAACAAAATGGTAGTGCTCCTGGGCGTTGTTCAAGGCCTCGACCAGTTGGGGCAGCAACCCTGTTTCGGCGCCCTTCTCCGGCCGCACGGTATAAGGAGGGAAATGTGCAGCACCGACTTTGACCTCGACCTCTTCGGTCGCCTGGGCCGATGACGCCAGCCACAGGCTAGCAAACATGAACAGCAAGGACACAGCCTGCGGCATGGACGTTTGAGTCAAAGCAACACACTCTTTGCGGGTTCTAACCGGATTGCGCCTAAGCTAGGCGTTTTCCCGGCGCCATACAACCATTCGATTGCGCCAAAAACCGGTTACCGGCAAAACGCCAGGGGATACCCCAGGCGCTCAAGTTTGGCTACGCTCTAGCGAGTCTTGCAAGGGAGCCTACTATGGGGCATTGGCTGGTGATCGACCTGGAAGCAACCACAGACGATGGGGGTTGGCCGGTCACGGATATGGAAGTTATCGAAATTGGTGCGACGCTGGTCAATCGACAGGGCCGGGAGGTCGATCATTTCCAGCGTTTCGTCAAACCACGGCGACGTCCGCAACTGACCCCGTTCTGCCGTGAGCTCACGCATATCAGCCAGGCAAATGTCGACGCCGCCGCGCCCTTCGCAGACGTGTGGGGGCAGTTCGAACGCTGGATCGGCCATCATCGCACGCACCTGCAAGCCTGGGTCAGCTGGGGCGACTACGATCGCCAGCAATTGCTCCAGGAATGGCAATTGCACCAGTTGCACAGCGTGCTGGCCGACCTGCCGCACATCAACCTCAAGCAGCGCTTTGCCAAGGCCCGCCAGTTGCAGCGCCCCCTGGGCCTGAACGGTGCGTTGCAACTGGCCGGTTTACAGTTCTGTGGCCAGCAGCATCGGGCCCTGGAAGATGCACGCAACACCGCACGTTTGCTGCCGTTGAGCCTACCGGCCAACGGCACCTGAAAGCGGATGACGGCGCCCCATGCCTTGGGCATACTGGCCAGCCTTTTCAGCCCCTTTTCAGGAGTCGCCCATGTTTAAGGTCAACGAGTACTTTGATGGCACGGTCAAGTCGATCGCTTTCGGCACTGCCGAAGGTCCGGCCACGGTTGGCGTGATGGCCCCCGGCGAGTACGAATTCGGCACTGCCCAGCGTGAAATCATGCACGTGGTTTCGGGCGCCCTGACCGTCAAGCTGCCGGATAGCGACAACTGGGAAACCTTCTCGGCAGGCAGCCAGTTCAACGTGCCGGCCAACAGCAAGTTCCAATTGAAAGTAGCAGTAGATACCGCTTATCTCTGCGAACGCCTTGGTTCGTTCAGACCCTTCTTGGGGCACCCCCGCTCCCCCTGGTGGGAGCGGGCTTGCCCCGCGAAATTCAGCGCACAAACGCCACAATCCGATCTGCAGCCGTCTGCAGATGATCAGCATGACTGAACCCCGAAGCCTTCAACGGCTTCAGATCATGGTCCCCCGCCTCCAGCCAGCACAGCTCGATTGCCGGCGATAATGCATAGCCTTCCACCGTCTGCCGGTTACCCAACGCATCCCGTTCGCCCTGAATGATCAGCGTCGGCGTCTGCAACGCTGCCAAATGCGCCACTCGCGGTTTTTCCGGCTTGCCGGCGGCATAAAAGGGATAACCCAGGCACACCAGCGCATCAGCACCCAGCTCATCGGCAAGCAAACTGGCCATCCGCCCGCCCATGGACTTGCCGCCGATGGCAAGCGTCCCAGTGACCAATGGTCGCACCTGCTGATACACCTCGCGCCAGCATTCCAGCAGCTTTGCCTGTGGATTTGGAGGCCTTTTGCCACCATCGATGCGCCGCTGCGCCATATAGGGAAACTCGAAACGCAGCACCCCCAGCCCTTGTACCGCCAGCCTTTGCGCCATTTCTTCCATGAACCCGCTGTCCATCGGCGCACCGGCGCCATGGGCCAGAATCAGACACCTGAAATGCGCGCCATCCCCCTGATTTTGCGGGGCATTCCAGCGCCAGCCACGGTTTTCGATCAGCTGCGCCCATTGATCCCCGTCAATACCGGCCACTTGCCCATTACTCATGCTTACCTCGCTATTTAGCCTGCCTATAACCGTGGATGGGAACCCATACATGAACACAACCAGCAGTACCGCCTACAACTACAAGGTGGTCCGCCAATTCGCCATTATGACGGTGGTGTGGGGAATCGTCGGGATGGGGCTCGGCGTTTTTCTTGCCGCGCAACTCGTCTGGCCTTCGCTCAACTTCGACCTCCCCTGGACCAGCTTCGGGCGCCTGCGCCCATTGCATACCAACGCGGTGATCTTCGCCTTCGGTGGTTGCGCGCTGTTTGCCGCCTCCTACTATTCGGTCCAGCGAACTTGCCAGACCACCCTGTTCTCACCACGCCTTGCCGCGTTTACCTTCTGGGCCTGGCAACTGGTGATCGTGCTTGCCGCGGTCAGCCTGCCACTGGGCTTTACCAGCTCCAAAGAGTACGCCGAACTGGAATGGCCGATCGATATCCTGATCACCATTGTCTGGGTCGCCTACGCCGTGGTGTTCTTCGGCACCCTGATGAAGCGCACCACCAAGCACATCTATGTGGGCAACTGGTTCTTCGGTGCGTTCATCATTACCGTGGCGATCCTGCACATCGTCAACAACCTGGAAATTCCGGTCAGCCTGACCAAGTCCTACTCGCTGTACGGTGGCGCCACTGACGCCATGGTCCAGTGGTGGTACGGCCACAACGCCGTGGGCTTCTTCCTGACCGCAGGCTTCCTCGGCATGATGTACTACTTCGTGCCCAAACAAGCCGAACGTCCGGTGTACTCCTATCGCCTGTCGATTGTGCACTTCTGGGCGCTGATCACCCTGTACATCTGGGCCGGTCCGCACCACCTGCACTACACCGCGCTGCCGGACTGGGCGCAGTCGCTGGGCATGATCATGTCGCTGATCCTCCTGGCACCGAGCTGGGGTGGCATGATCAACGGCATGATGACCCTCTCGGGCGCCTGGCATAAGCTGCGCAGCGACCCGATCCTGCGTTTCCTGGTGGTTTCGCTGGCGTTCTACGGCATGTCGACCTTCGAAGGTCCGATGATGGCGATCAAGACCGTCAACGCCCTGTCGCACTACACCGACTGGACCATCGGCCACGTACACGCCGGCGCGCTGGGCTGGGTAGCAATGATCTCGATCGGCGCCCTGTACCATATGATCCCGAAAGTCTTCGGTCGCGAGCAGATGCACAGCATCGGCCTGATCAACGCACACTTCTGGCTCGCCACCATCGGTACCGTGCTGTACATCGCCTCGATGTGGGTCAACGGCATCGCCCAGGGCCTGATGTGGCGTGCGGTCAACACCGACGGCACCCTCACCTACTCCTTCGTCGAAACCCTGGTGGCCAGCCACCCAGGCTTCATCGTGCGCTTCGTCGGCGGAGCAATCTTCCTGACCGGCATGTTCCTGATGGCCTGGAACACCTGGCGCACCGTGCGTGCCCCGGTGACCGCGACCGCCCCTGCCGCCGCGCAGCTGGCCTGAGGAGACCCAGATGAAACACGAAGTAATCGAGAAGAACGTCTTCCTGCTGGTGCTGTTGATGGTCTTTGCCGTCAGCATCGGTGGCCTGACCCAGATCGTCCCGCTGTTCTTCCAGGACGTCACCAACAAGCCGGTCGAAGGCATGAAGCCCTACACCGCGCTGCAACTGGAAGGCCGTGACATCTACATCCGCGAAGGCTGCGTCCAGTGCCACTCGCAGATGATCCGTCCGTTCCGTGCCGAAACCGAGCGCTACGGCCACTACTCGGTCGCCGGTGAAAGCGTCTGGGACCACCCGTTCCTGTGGGGTTCCAAGCGTACCGGTCCGGACCTGGCCCGTGTCGGCGGCCGCTACTCCGATGACTGGCACCGTGCGCACCTGTACAACCCGCGCAACGTCGTGCCCGAGTCGAAGATGCCGGCCTACCCATGGCTGGTCGCCAGCCCGGTGGACAGCAGCCACACCGAGACCAAGCTGCGCACCATGCGCACCCTGGGCGTGCCTTACACCGATGCGGATATCAGCGGCGCGGTGGAATCGATCAAGGGTAAAACCGAGATGGATGCACTGGTTGCCTACCTTCAGGTGCTCGGCACCGCGATCAAGAACAAGAGGTAAGGGCCATGGACTTCACACTGGATATCGGCCAGCTGCGCGGCCTGGGCACCCTGCTGGTGGCCATCGCCTTCATCGGCCTGTCGTTGTGGGTGTTCAACGGTCGGCGTGACCGCGAGTTTGCCGAGGCAAGCCTGTTGCCGTTCGCCGATGACCGCCTAGCACCTGCCGCCAACGAACCCGCATCGAGGAGTAACGGGCAATGACCACCTTCTGGAGTACGTACATCTGCGTACTGACCATCGGCAGCCTGATCGGCTTGACCTGGCTGCTGCTGGCCACGCGCAAGGGCGAAAAGCCCAACGGCGGCGACCAGACCATGGGCCACAGCTTCGACGGCATCGAGGAGTACGACAACCCGCTACCAAAATGGTGGTTCTGGTTGTTCGTCGGCACCCTGGTGTTCTCGGTCGGCTACCTGATCCTCTACCCGGGCCTGGGTAACTGGAAAGGCGTCCTGCCGGGCTATCAAGACGGCTGGACCCAGGTCAATGAGTGGCAAAAGGAAATGGACAAGGCAGATGCCAAGTTCGGTCCGATCTTCGCCAAGTTTGCCGCAATGCCGGTTGAGGAAGTGGCCAAGGACCCTCAGGCGCTGAAGATGGGTGGCCGTCTGTTCGCCTCCAACTGCTCGGTCTGCCATGGCTCCGACGCCAAGGGTGCCTATGGCTTCCCTAACCTCACCGACAAAGACTGGCGCTGGGGCGGCGATCCGGACACCATCAAGCAGTCGATCATGAGCGGCCGCCACGGTGTCATGCCGGCCTGGGCCGAGGTGATCGGTGAGCAAGGGGTTGCCGACGTGGCCGCTTTTGTCCTGACCAACCTTGATGGCCGCAAACTGCCAGAAGGTACCAAGGCTGACATCGGCAACGGCGAGAAACTCTTCGCCACCAACTGCGTGGCCTGCCACGGTCCTGAAGGCAAGGGCACCCCAGCCATGGGCGCACCGGACCTGACGCACCCACAGGCGTTTATCTACGGTTCGAGCTTCGCCCAGCTGCAACAGACCATTCGCTACGGTCGCCAGGGTCAGATGCCTGCCCAGGAAGCCATCCAGGGTAATGACAAAGTCCACCTGCTGGCGGCCTATGTGTACAGCCTGTCCCAGGAGCAACCGGCGCAAAGCGACAACCTCACTGCCAAGTAAAATCATCCTGTAACTGAGCCTTGACTCAAACCGCCGCATCCCTCTGGATGCGGCGGTTCCATTTCCCCCTTGCGACCAAGTGTCGCACCTCCCCCGCCACCCCGCCTTGCACCCGCCTTGATCGGAACTAAGCTTGTTGCCACAGCGACCGCCATCAAGGGCCGGATAATCCTCTTGAGCGTTCGCGGCTGTTGAAGAATGCGTGCAAAGGCAGATGGGATCGGCTCGACCTGTTCATATCCGTTTCTGGACAATGAAATTTGGTCACAACAAGCTTGACCGATTGGACAAGAAAATATGAATAACGGTACACATATCAAAAAGATAATTGTGTACACTTCGTCCGCCAACAAGGCCCGGAACAGCGGTAGATCGGGCTTTGGCAAAGGTCGGCGCGGGAGCCATCGCGTTGCAATAACCACACGGTTTATACATACTTGCGCCGATTTTTTAACCTACAAAAACACCCAAACCGTGGAACCTTAGAATGAGCACAGCAATCAGTCCGACTGCTTATAACTATAAGGTCGTCCGCCAGTTCGCCATCATGACGGTGGTCTGGGGGATCCTTGGCATGGGGCTTGGAGTCTTCATCGCCTCGCAACTGGTATGGCCCCAGCTGAACCTGGACCTGCCATGGACGAGCTTTGGACGCCTGCGCCCACTGCACACCAACCTGGTGATTTTCGCCTTCGGTGGCTGTGCACTGTTTGCCACTTCCTATTATGTCGTGCAGCGTACCTGCCAGACGCGACTGATTTCCGACAGCCTCGCGGCCTTCACCTTCTGGGGTTGGCAAGCGGTGATCGTCGGTGCGCTCATTACCCTGCCGCTGGGTTACACCACGACCAAGGAATACGCAGAGCTGGAATGGCCGATCGCCATTTTGCTGGCCATTGTCTGGGTCACCTACGGTGTGGTGTTCTTCGGCACCATCGTCAAGCGCAAGACCAAGCACATCTATGTGGGTAACTGGTTCTACGGTGCCTTCATCGTGGTCACCGCGATGCTGCACATCGTCAACCACGCTTCCCTGCCGGTCACCCTGTTCAAGTCCTACTCGGCTTATTCGGGTGCGACCGATGCGATGATTCAGTGGTGGTATGGCCACAACGCCGTGGGCTTCTTCCTGACCACCGGCTTCCTGGGCATGATGTACTACTTCGTACCGAAACAGGCCGAGCGTCCGATCTACTCCTATCGCCTGTCGATCGTGCACTTCTGGGCACTGATCACCCTGTACATCTGGGCCGGTCCGCACCACCTGCACTACACCGCCCTGCCGGACTGGGCGCAGTCGCTGGGCATGGCCATGTCGATCATCCTTCTGGCACCAAGCTGGGGCGGCATGATCAACGGCATGATGACCCTCTCGGGCGCCTGGCATAAGCTGCGCACCGACCCGATCCTGCGTTTCCTGGTGGTTTCGCTGGCGTTCTACGGCATGTCGACCTTCGAAGGTCCGATGATGGCGATCAAGACCGTCAACTCGCTGTCGCACTACACCGACTGGACCGTGGGCCACGTACACGCCGGCGCCCTGGGCTGGGTAGCGATGATCTCGATCGGCGCCCTGTACCACATGATCCCGAAAGTCTACGGTCGTGAGCAGATGCACAGCATCGGCCTGATCAACGCGCACTTCTGGCTGGCGACCATCGGCACCGTGCTGTACATCTCCTCGATGTGGGTCAACGGCATCACCCAGGGTCTGATGTGGCGTGCAATCAACGACGACGGCACCCTCACCTACTCCTTCGTCGAAGCCCTGCAAGCCAGCCACCCAGGCTTCATCGTCCGTGCCCTGGGCGGTGCGTTCTTTGCCTCCGGCATGCTGCTGATGGCGTACAACGTCTACCGTACCGTACGCGCCTCGAAGCCGGCCGAAGCTGAAGCCGCGGCTCAGATCGCTGTAGTTGGAGCTCACTGATGAAGCACGAAACACTCGAGAAGAATATTGGCCTGCTGGCCTTCTTCATGGTCATCGCCGTGAGTATCGGCGGCCTGACCCAGATCGTCCCGCTGTTCTTCCAGGACGTCACCAACAAGCCGGTCGAGGGCATGAAGCCACGCACGGCGCTGGAGCTGGAAGGCCGTGACATCTACATCCGCGAAGGCTGCGTACAGTGCCACTCGCAGATGATCCGTCCGTTCCGTGCCGAAACCGAGCGCTACGGCCACTACTCGGTCGCCGGTGAAAGCGTCTGGGACCACCCGTTCCTGTGGGGTTCCAAACGTACCGGTCCGGACCTGGCCCGTGTCGGCGGCCGTTACTCCGATGACTGGCACCGTGCGCACCTGTACAACCCGCGCAACGTCGTACCCGAGTCGAAGATGCCTTCCTACCCTTGGCTGGTAGAGAACAAGCTCGACGGCAAGGACACGGTCAAGAAGATGGAAGTCCTGCGCACCCTCGGCACGCCGTACACCGACGCAGACATCGCCGGTGCCCGCGACGCGGTCAAGGGCAAGACTGAAATGGACGCTCTGGTTGCCTACCTGCAAGGCCTGGGCACCATCATCAAAAGCAAACGGTGACATTGATGGATATCGGGATGATTCGTGGCCTGGGCACCGTCGTGGTGATGGTGGCCTTTGTTGGCCTGGCGTTATGGGTGTTCAGTTCTCGGCGCAAGTCTGAGTTCGACGAAGCGACCATGCTGCCCTTCGCGGATGATCCCGAAGCCAGCAAGCACGTCGAGCAAGCGCAAGCGAAAGCGTCTAGGAGTAACAACGAATGACTACCTTCTGGAGTCTGTACGTCACCGTTTTGAGTCTGGGCACCATCTTCGCCCTGACCTGGCTGCTGCTGTCCACCCGCAAGGGCCAGCGCAGCGAAACCACTGAAGAAACCGTGGGCCACGTCTACGACGGCATCGAGGAGTATGACAACCCGCTGCCGAAATGGTGGTTCATGCTGTTCGTCGGCACCATCGTTTTCGCGCTCGGCTACCTGGTGCTGTACCCGGGTCTGGGCAACTGGAAAGGCATCCTGCCGGGCTACCAGTACCTGGATAACGAGAAAAAGACCGAGTTCGCCAACGGTCAGGCCGGCTGGACCGGCGTGCACGAGTGGGAAAAGGAAATGGCGCGTTCGGATGCCAAGTTTGGGCCGATCTTCGCCAAATTTGCTTCGATGCCTATTGAAGAAGTCGCCAAGGACCCGCAAGCCCTGAAGATGGGGGGCCGCCTGTTCGCCTCCAACTGCTCGGTGTGCCACGGCTCCGACGCCAAGGGCTCCTACGGCTTCCCTAACCTCACCGACAGCGACTGGCGCTGGGGCGGCGAGCCAGAAACCATCAAGGCCACCATCATGGGCGGTCGTCATGGCGTGATGCCGGCCTGGTCGGAAGTCATCGGCGAGCAAGGCGTTGCCGACGTCGCCGCGTTTGTCCTGACCAACCTCGATGGCCGCAAGCTGCCGGAAGGTGCGAAAGCCGACATTGCCAACGGCCAGAAAATCTTCGCCGCCAACTGCGTGGCCTGCCACGGTCCGGAAGGCAAAGGCACCCCGGCGATGGGCGCACCTAACCTGACCCACCCACAGGCGTTCATCTACGGTTCGAGCTTCGCGCAACTGCAGCAGACCATCCGTTACGGCCGTCAGGGCCAGATGCCTGCCCAGGAAGCGATCCAGGGCAATGACAAGGTCCACCTGCTGGCGGCCTATGTCTACAGCCTGTCCCACCCTGCTGAAAAGACTGCCGAGGCGAAGTAATTCACCCGGCAATCAAGAGCCCCGTCAGTGAAGACTGGCGGGGCTTTTTTATTAGGCCTTCGGGGCAGTGGCCAGATCTTGATTGCAGCCCTGCATGACCCAGATCAATTGACACACCCACTACACTAATCACCAGGCAAACCCAACGCGACTAAAGGTCGCAGCCATGCCCCATGTTGCCACTACAGGCGTATTATCCGACCTAGAGCAGCATAAACTTCTGACTGCGGTCGGCACGCACTGATCGCGGCATTATTCCACTGCCGTGGGACTCAATGATGAGCAAGCAGATTCCAGTACATGATGTCACCCCGCCTGCCAATAAAGACAGCGTCGATCTCTACGCCTCCAGGGAAAAAATCTACACCCGGGCCTTCACCGGTCTGTTTCGCAACTTGCGCATCGCCGGCGGCGCCCTGCTGTTCCTCCTGTATTTCGGTACGGTGTGGCTGAACTGGGGCGAGCACCAGGCCGTCTGGTGGAACCTGCCTGAGCGCAAGTTCTATATCTTCGGCGCGACCATCTGGCCGCAAGACTTCATCCTGCTTTCCGGTCTGTTGATCGTTGCCGCCTTCGGCCTGTTTTTCATCACCGTATTCGCTGGCCGCGTCTGGTGCGGCTACACCTGCCCGCAGAGTGTCTGGACGTGGATTTTCATGTGGTGCGAAAAGGTCACTGAAGGTGACCGCAACCAGCGCATGAAGCTGGACAAGGCGCCCATGAGCGGCAACAAATTCATGCGCAAACTGGCCAAGCACAGCCTGTGGCTGCTGATCGGTTTTGTCACCGGCATGACCTTCGTTGGCTACTTCTCGCCGATCCGCGAACTGGTAGTGGAGTTCTTTACCGGCCAGGCCGACGGCTGGGCGTATTTCTGGGTCGGCTTCTTCACCCTGGCCACCTACGGCAATGCCGGCTGGCTGCGCGAGCAAGTGTGCGTATACATGTGCCCCTATGCGCGCTTCCAGAGCGTGATGTTCGACAAAGACACCCTGATCGTTTCCTACGATCCGCGTCGCGGCGAAACCCGCGGTCCGCGCAAGAAAGACCTCGACTACAAAGCCAAGGGCCTCGGCGACTGCATCGACTGCACCATGTGCGTGCAGGTCTGCCCGACCGGCATCGACATCCGTGACGGCCTGCAGATCGAGTGCATTGGCTGCGCGGCCTGCATCGACGCCTGCGACACCATCATGGACAAGATGAACTACCCCAAAGGCCTGATCAGCTACACCACCGAGCACAACCTGTCCGGGCAGAAAACCCACATGTTGCGCCCGCGCCTGATCGGTTACGCCGTGGTCCTGCTGGCCATGATCGCCCTGCTCGCCAGTGCTTTCGTCATGCGTTCGCTGGTGGGCTTCGACGTCAGCAAGGACCGGGTGCTGTACCGCGAAAACGCGCAGGGCCGGATCGAGAACGTGTACAGCCTGAAGGTCATGAACAAAGACCAGCGCGACCACGTCTACGTGCTCGAAGCCGCTGGCCTGCCTGACCTCAAGCTTGAAGGCGCGAAGGAAATCCGCGTCGCCGCCGGTGACATCGTCAGCCTGCCGGTGCAACTGTCGATGGCCCCGGAACAACTGCCGTCGAGCACCAACGAAGTCATCTTCACCCTCAAGGACGCTGACGACAGCACCACCCAGGTTGAAGCCAAGAGCCGTTTCATTGGCCCACAAATTCGATAAGAGATTGAGTCTATGCCTTCTGCAACAGCCGCAAGCCCCTGGTACAAGCACCTTTGGCCATGGATCATCATCGGGGTGCTGGCCACCTCGGTGACCCTGAGCCTGACCATGGTCTACATTGCGGTCAACAACCCGGACAACCTGGTCAACGACAACTACTACGAGGCCGGTAAAGGCATCAACCGCTCGCTGGACCGTGAACTACTGGGCCAGACCCTCAACCTCAAGGCCAGCGTGCACCTCGACGAGCTCACCGGTGAAGTCGAGCTGCGCCTGACCGGTAACAGCCAGCCGAAAACCCTGGAACTGAACCTGATCTCGCCAACCCAACCGGAGAAGGACCGTAAAGTCGCCCTGACCCTGAGCGAAAGCGAAGCCGGGCGCTACATTGGTCAACTCAGCGACAAGATCGAAGGGCGTCGCTTCGTTGAACTGCTCGGCAGCCAGGATGGCCACATCTGGCGCCTGTTTGAAGAAGAGCAAGTCGGCCATGATGTAACCCTGCAGCTGGGCGACGAAGCGCTGCAAGGGGCTGAACACCTCGAAAAATGAGTCAGCCTTGATCGCGGGGCAAGTCCGTTCCCACAGGTTTTATTGACACTGTGGGAGCGGGCTTGCCCCGTGATGAGGGTCACCCCGGACCTTGCGATAGATAGCCATGACCAGCCCCACGCCTTGCTACCACTGCGCCCTGCCCGTTCCTGCCGGCAGCCACTTCACCGCCGTGGTACTCGGCCAGGACCGGCTGTTCTGCTGTCCGGGTTGCCAGGCCGTGGCCGAAGCGATTGTCGCCGGCAACCTGGAAAGCTATTACCAGCACCGCAGCGAAGCCAGCGCCAACCCCGACGCCCTGCCTCAGCAACTGGTCGACGAACTGGCCCTGTATGACCGTGCCGATGTGCAAAAACCGTTTGTTCGCCACAGCGGCGAACTGGCCGAAACCACCCTGCTGATCGAAGGCATCAGCTGCGCCGCCTGCGGCTGGTTGATCGAAAAGCACCTGCGCAACCTGCCCGGCGTGGCCGAGGCACGGCTGAACCTGTCCAACCATCGCCTACAGGTCAACTGGGCTGACAGTGAACTGCCACTGTCCAGGCTACTGGCCGAACTGCGCCATATCGGTTACGCCGCGCACCCTTATCAAGCCGACCGCGCCGCCGAACAACTGGCCACTGAAAACCGCACCGCCCTGCGCCAGCTCGGCGTCGCCGGCCTGCTGTGGTTCCAGGCGATGATGGCGACCATGGCCACCTGGCCGGAATTCAACATCGACCTGAGCCCGGAGCTACACACCATCCTGCGCTGGGTCGCGCTGTTCCTGACCACCCCGATCGTGTTCTACAGCTGTGCGCCGTTCTTCCGCGGCGCCGCCCGCGACTTGCGCACTCGCCACCTGACCATGGACGTCTCGGTGTCCCTGGCCATCGGCCTGGCCTATGGCGCAGGGATCTGGACGGCAATCACCGGCAGCGGCGAGCTGTATTTCGATGCCGTGGGCATGTTTGCCCTGTTCCTGCTGGCCGGACGCTACCTGGAGCGTCGTGCCCGTGAACGTACCGCCGCCGCCACCGCGCAACTGGTCAACCTGCTACCCGCCTCCTGCCTGCGTCTCGGCGCGGCAGGCCAGAGCGAGCGAATCCTGCTGCGTGAGCTGCAAGTGGGTGATTGCGTACTGATTCAACCCGGTCACGTGGTGCCTGCCGATGGGCGTATCGTCAGCGGCCAGTCGAGTGTCGATGAGTCGTTGCTGACCGGCGAGTACCTGCCGCAGCCCCGCCGCGCCGGCGATGCGGTAACCGCGGGGACCCTGAACGTGGAAAGCGCGCTGACCGTCGAAGTCCAGGCCCTGGGCCAGGACACACGCTTGTCGGCCATCGTCCGCCTGCTGGAGCGCGCCCAGTCGGAAAAACCACGCCTGGCCGAAATCGCCGACCGTGCCTCGCAATGGTTCCTGCTGTTCTCCCTGGTCGCCGCCGCAGCCATCGGCCTGCTCTGGTGGCAACTGGACCCGTCGCGGGCGTTCTGGATCGTCCTGGCCATGCTCGTGGCTACCTGCCCCTGCGCCCTGTCACTGGCGACACCGACCGCGCTCACCGCCGCCACCGGCACCTTGCACAAACTCGGCCTGCTGCTGACGCGCGGGCATGTGCTTGAAGGCCTGAACCAGATCGACACGGTGATTTTCGACAAGACCGGCACCCTCACCGAAGGTCGTCTGACCTTGCGCGCCATTCGCCCACTGGCTGACGCCGACGCCGATCAGTGCCTGATGCTTGCCGCAGCCCTGGAGAACCGTTCCGAACACCCGATTGCCCGCGCCTTCGGCCGTGCCAGTGTGCCGGCCGACGAGGTGCACGCCGAGCCCGGCTTGGGGCTTGAAGGCGTTGTACAAGGGCAACGCCTGCGCATCGGTGAACCCGGATTCGTCTGCGCCCTGAGCGGCACGACACCCCCTTCGATGCCCGCCGAACCCGGCCAATGGCTGCTGCTGGGCGACGCCTACGGAGCCCTCGCCTGGCTGGTACTGGATGATCGCCTGCGCAGCGACGCCGGCGACCTGCTCGCCGCCTGCCGCGCCCGTGGCTGGCAGACCCTGCTGCTGTCCGGCGACAGTTCGCCAATGGTCCAGAGCGTGGCCGCCGAGCTGCAGATCGACCAGGCCATTGGCGGTTTGCGCCCCGATGACAAGCTGGAAAAACTCAAGGCCCTGCAACAGCAAGGCCGCAAAGTGCTGATGCTCGGCGACGGCGTCAACGATGTACCGGTGCTGGCTGCCGCAGACATCAGTATCGCCATGGGTTCAGCCACCGACCTGGCGAAAACCAGCGCCGATGCGGTACTGCTGTCCAATCGCCTCGACGCCCTGGTTCAGGCCTTCAGCCTGGCTCGGCGCACACGCCGGATCATTATCGAGAACCTGCTCTGGGCCGCGCTGTATAATGGCCTGATGCTGCCCTTCGCCGCCCTCGGCTGGATCACTCCGGTATGGGCGGCCATTGGCATGTCAGTCAGTTCGCTGATCGTGGTGCTCAACGCCCTGCGCCTGACCCGGATCAGCGCGCCGGCCGCCAGCGGCGCCGCGACCCGCGCCTCACACCCTGCCACGGCCTGATCAGGAGCCCCCATGCCCGCGCTTTACATCATGATCCCGGCCGCGCTGCTGATCGTCGCCATCGCCATCTACATCTTCTTCTGGGCGGTGGACAGCGGCCAGTACGACGACCTCGACAGCCCGGCCCACAGCATCCTGTTCGACGACCAGGACCCACAGCACACGGCGGCCATGGACGAAGCCGACGGCAAGAAACCCGACGACGGCGCTCCTCCCCGTGCTTGACCTGCTGCCCCTGCTCAGCTCAGCGCTGATTCTCGGCCTGCTTGGCGGCGGCCACTGCCTGGGCATGTGTGGCGGCCTGATGGGCGCCCTGACCCTGGCCACCCCCAAGGAACAGCGCAGCCGGCGCTTTCGCCTGCTGCTGGCCTACAACCTGGGACGCATCTGCAGCTACGCCCTCGCCGGCCTGCTGCTCGGCCTGGCCGGCTGGGCCGTGGCCAACAGCCCGGTAGCGGTGGGCATGCGCGTGCTCGCCGCCTTGCTGCTGATCAGCATGGGCTTGTACCTGGCCGGCTGGTGGAGCGGCCTGACCCGCATCGAAGGCCTCGGGCGCGGTTTGTGGCGCCATATCCAGCCAGTGGCCAACCGCCTGCTGCCGGTCTCCAGCCTGCCCCGCGCCCTGCTGCTGGGCGCCCTGTGGGGCTGGCTGCCGTGCGGCCTGGTCTACAGCACCCTGCTCTGGGCCGCGAGCCAGGGTAACGCTGCGGACAGCGCGCTGCTGATGCTGGCCTTCGGCCTTGGCACCTGGCCGGTGCTGCTGGCCACGGGGCTGGCCGCAGAACGCACCAGTGCCTTGTTGCGCAAGCGAGGTGTTCGAGTCGCCGGCGGTGTGCTGGTAATCCTGTTCGGCATCTGGACCCTGCCCGGCCCGCACCAGCACTGGCTTATGGGCCACTGAAGCGCCTTTGATACAAATCAAGACAGGCTCTTTACCGCGACCCTAGACTTCGGGCACTGCTGCTCATTCTGGGAATCGCCCACATGCTCGACGCACTCCGTTGGGACCCCGACCTGATCCGTCGCTACGACCTGTCCGGCCCACGCTACACCTCTTATCCAACCGCGGTGCAACTGCACAGCGAAGTCGGCTCCTTCGACCTGCTCCATGCCCTGCGCGACAGCCGCCGCGCCGTACGCCCGCTGTCGCTGTACGTGCATGTGCCGTTCTGCGCCAACATCTGCTACTACTGCGCCTGCAACAAGGTCATCACCAAGGACCGTGCCCGCGCCCAGCCCTACCTGCAGCGCCTGGAGCAGGAAATCCAGCTGATCGCCTGCCACCTCGACCCCAAGCAGACGGTTGAGCAACTGCATTTCGGTGGCGGTACCCCGACCTTTCTCAGTCACACCGAACTGCGCCAGTTGATGGCCCACTTGCGCCAGCATTTCAATCTGCTGGACGACGACTCCGGTGACTACGGCATCGAGATCGATCCTCGGGAAGCCGACTGGCCGACCATGGGCCTGCTGCGCGAGCTGGGCTTCAACCGGGTCAGCCTTGGCGTTCAGGACCTCGACCCCGCGGTACAACGGGCGATCAACCGCCTGCAAAGCCTGGAGCAGACCCGGGCGATTATCGACGCGGCGCGCACCCTGCAGTTTCGCTCGATCAACATCGACCTGATCTACGGCTTGCCCAAGCAGACCCCGGAAGGCTTTGCCCGCACCGTGGACGAAATCATCAAATTGCAGCCCGACCGCCTGTCGGTGTTCAACTATGCCCACCTGCCTGAGCGCTTCATGCCCCAGCGGCGCATCGACAGCGACGACCTGCCGGCACCTGCAGCCAAGCTGGAGATGCTGCACAGAACCATCGAGCAGCTGACTGCCGCAGGCTACCGCTATATCGGCATGGACCATTTCGCCCTGCCCGACGACGAACTGGCCATCGCCCAGGAAGAATCGACCCTGCAGCGCAACTTCCAGGGTTACACCACCCACGGCCATTGCGACCTGATTGGCCTCGGCGTCTCGGCCATCAGCCAGATTGGCGACCTGTACTGCCAGAACACCAGTGACCTGAACAGTTACCAGGACACCCTGTCCAGCGCCCAGTTGGCGACCAGCCGTGGCCTGATCTGCACTGCCGATGATCGCCTGCGCCGTGCAGTGATACAGCAGCTGATTTGCCACTTCGAACTGGATTTCGACAGCATCGAGCAGGCCTTCACCATCGATTTTCGCGGCTACTTCAAGGATCAGTGGCCCGCCCTGCAAGCGATGCACGACGACGGCCTGATCAGCCTCAGTAATCAGGGCATCCAGGTTTTGCCCGCCGGCCGCCTGCTGGTGCGCTCGGTGTGCATGGTGTTTGACGCCTACCTCGGCCTGCACAGCCAGCAACGCTTCTCCCGGGGCATCTGACCCTGCGCGGCACGGACGTTGTTTACAGTCATACTTGTAAAGCACACTATGTTTAAGGGAGGTCGGACGATACGCCGCACCTCAACCAGCGCACCCTACCCGGGTGCGGGCTGGCCGAAACCCCATGCCCTGAGTTACCCTTACGGCTTATGTGTGCTTTACACCAAGGAATGAAGAAATGTCCGAGCCAGTTAAACTGCGCCCTCACAACCAGGCCCATTGCAAGGATTGCAGCCTGGCGCCTCTGTGCCTGCCATTGTCGTTGAACTTGGAAGACATGGATGCACTGGATGAAATCGTCAAACGCGGGCGACCGCTGAAGAAAGGCGAATTTCTGTTCCGTCAGGGCGACAACTTCGCTTCGGTCTACGCAGTGCGCTCCGGCGCCCTGAAAACCTTCAGCCTCAGCGACAGCGGCGAAGAGCAGATCACCGGCTTCCACCTGCCCAGCGAACTGGTCGGCCTGTCCGGCATGGACACCGAAGCCTACCCGGTTTCGGCCCAGGCCCAGGAAACTACCTCGGTCTGTGAAATTCCCTTCGAACGCCTCGACGAGCTGTCGGTCCAGCTGCCACAGCTGCGCCGCCAGCTGATGCGGGTGATGAGCCGCGAAATTCGCGATGATCAGCAAATGATGCTGCTGTTGTCGAAGAAAACCGCCGACGAGCGCATCGCCACCTTCCTGGTCAACCTCTCGGCGCGCTTCCGTGCCCGTGGTTATTCCGCCAACCAGTTCCGCCTGAGCATGTCGCGCAACGAAATCGGCAACTATCTGGGCCTGGCCGTGGAAACTGTTTCACGGGTTTTCACCCGCTTCCAGCAGAGCGGCCTGATCGCCGCCGAAGGCAAGGAAATCCACATCCTTGACCCGATCCAGCTGTGTGCCCTGGCGGGTGGTGCGGTAGAGAGCTGACCCCGCAGGATACAGGTATACTGGCGGGCATTCGTTTTTCAGGATACCCGCCCCCATGCACAGCGATACCTTCGACCTCAAAGCCCTGATCCGCCCGGTACCGGACTTCCCGAAAGCCGGGGTGATCTTTCGCGATATCACGCCACTGTTCCAGTCACCCCGGGGCTTGCGCCACGTGGCTGACGCCTTCATCGAGCGTTATGTCGAGGCCGAGTTCAGCCATATCGGCGCCATGGACGCCCGCGGCTTTCTGATTGGCTCGATCATCGCCCACCAGTTGAACAAACCCCTGATCCTGTTCCGCAAGCAGGGCAAACTGCCGGCCGATGTGCTGTCCGAAGGCTACCAGACCGAATACGGCGAGGCGTTCCTCGAAGTACACGCCGACAGCCTGTGTGAAGGCGACTCGGTGCTGATTTTCGATGACCTGATTGCCACTGGCGGCACCTTCGTGGCAGCGGCCAACCTGGTGCGCCGCATGGGTGCGGAAGTATTCGAGGCGGCGGCGATCATTGATCTGCCGGAACTGGGTGGTTCGCAGAAACTGCAGGCGATGGGCATTCCAACCTTCTGCCTGACCGAGTTCTCGCTGAGCGAATACTGAGTTTCAATCGCGGGGCAAGCCCGCTCCCACAGGGCAACCTACTTATTGGGTGCAGTTCAACTTGTGGGAGCGGGCTTGCCCCGCGATGTAACCTCCAGCCTCACAACGAAATCGGCTTGCGCCCCGCAAAGGAGTGCGCCAGCGTCCCGCCATCCACCAGTTCCAACTCCCCACCCAGCGGCACGCCATGGGCGATACGCGAGGCCACCAGGCCCTTGTCGGCCAGCAACTGGGCAATGTAGTGAGCCGTAGCCTCACCTTCCACCGTCGGGTTGGTCGCCAGGATCACCTCGGTAAAGGTGCCCTGCTCTTCGATACGCGCCATCAACTGCGGTATACCGATCGCCTCAGGCCCCAGCCCGTCCAGCGGTGACAGGTGTCCCTTGAGCACGAAGTAGCGACCGCGATAACCGGTCTGCTCCACCGCATAGACATCCATCGGCCCCTCGACCACACACAGCAGCGTGTCGTCACGGCGCGTATCAGCGCACTGGGGGCACAGTTCCTGTTCTGTCAGGGTTCGGCATTGACGACAGTGCCCAACGCCTTCCATGGCCTGGCTAAGGGCCTGGGCGAGGCGTGTGCCGCCACTGCGGTCGCGTTCGAGCAACTGCAGGGCCATGCGCTGAGCGGTTTTCTGGCCGACGCCGGGCAAAATGCGCAAGGCATCGATCAGTTGGCGAATCAGGGGACTGAAGCTCATGGGCATTAACCTGGATTATCAATAAGCGCGAGAAAAACGACGATGGGAGCAACGACCTCACAGCCGTGCTCCCACCTGGGTACTACATGTGCCGACTCAGAATGGCATCTTGAAACCCGGTGGCAGTTGCATGCCAGCGGTCATGCCACCCATTTTTTCCTGGCTGTTCTGCTCGACCTTGCGCACGGCGTCGTTGACGGCGGCAGCGATCAGGTCTTCCAGCACTTCCTTGTCTTCCTGCATCAGGCTGTCGTCCAGGCTGATGCGCTTGACGTCATGACGACCGGTCATCACCACGCTCACCAGGCCTGCGCCCGATTGGCCGGTCACTTCGGCGTTGGCCAGTTCTTCCTGCATCTTGGCCATTTTTTCCTGCATCTGCTGGGCCTGCTTCATCAGGCCGGCCATGCCACCTTTCATCATGGGGGATCACCTCAAATTTGAACTTACGGGGTGCGGCGAGGGCGTGGCCCGGGCCGCTTGTGTCATTCGGTCATTCGCCCTGGGCTACCTGGGCGTCTACAGGCTCAATGGTATCGTGTCGAACCATCGCGCCAAACTGCTTGATCATCTGCTGGATGAGCGGATCAGCCTCGATTGCAGCCTCCGCCTCACCCTGGCGCTCGGCACGCTTGCGAGCCGCCGCCTGGGCCGGGGTTTCCTGCTCCGGGCGAATCAGCTCGATGGACAATTTGAGCGTGCGCCCGAAATGCTGGTTCAACGCATCGTTGAGACGACGCTGCTGGGTGGCATTGAACAGCGCGCTATGCGCCGGGTCCAGATGCAGCAGCCAGTCATCGCCTTCGGCGGCAATCAACGTACAGTTGGCGGCGATACTGCCGGTCATCCCGGAGATCGGCAAGTGCGGGAATAATTCCAGCCATTGCAACGCCAGGCCGGTGGCGGGCATGGCCGCAGGCGAAGGCTCAGGCGTTACCGCCGGCGCTTGCTCATGGACATGCTCAATCGCCAGTTCATCCAGATAACTGTAGCTGGCCGGATCCATTTCCGGCTCGTAGTAGTCTTCGTCCAGCGGTGGCTCGTCATCACGATCCATGCCTGCGGGGCTGTAGCCGATGTTGTCATCATGAGGCGGCTCGTCCTGGCGAACAGCAGCCTGGACCGGCGCAGGCGCCGCTTGTGGCGGTTCGACTGCCGGCTCAGGGGCGGGCACGGCCTCAGGCTCGGCAGCAGGCTCAAGCGGGGCAGGATCGTTCCACGGCAGATCGACAACCGGCTCCGGCGCCTCGAGCTTGACTTCAACCGGCGCGGGCTCAGGCTCTGGTTCTGGCTCAGCAACTGGCTCCGGCTCTGGAGTCACCGCTACAGGTGTGGGCGCCGGTTCGACAACCGGCGGAGCAATCACAGCAGGCGCAGCCGCACTGGCTGCTGCCACCGTACTTGCCGAATCAGCTGTGGCCTGGCTGATCCCCACCGGCTTTAGCACCGGCGTCGGTGCGTCATCGGTATCGGCCGGGCGGAACGCCAGCATGCGCAGCAGCACCATCTCGAAGCCACCGCGTGGCTCGGGTGCCAAGGGCAGGTCACGGCGTCCGATCAAACCCATCTGGTAGTAGAACTGTACGTCCTCGGCGGGCAGCGCCTGCGCCAGGGCCAATACCCGGTCGCGATCGCCCTGGCCGTTATCCACCGCCTCAGGCAGCGCCTGGGCAATGGCGACGCGATGCAGCACATTGAGCATCTCGGCCAGCACGCCGTTCCAGTCGGGGCCCTGCTCGGCCAGGTGACGCACCGCTTCGAGCAAAGCCCTGGCATCACCTTCGAGCAGCGCCTGCAGCACGCCATAGACCTGCCCGTGATCGAGGGTGCCGAGCATGGCCCGCACATCCGCGGCCAACACCTTGCCTTCACCGAAGGCAATGGCCTGGTCGGTCAGGCTCATGGCATCACGCATCGAGCCGTCGGCCGCACGACCAAGCAGCCACAAAGCATCGTCTTCAAACGGAACGTTCTCGGCACTCAGCACATGACTCAAGTGCTCGACCACCCGCTCGGGGGTCATGTTCTTCAGCGAAAACTGCAGGCAGCGCGAGAGGATGGTCGCCGGCAGTTTCTGCGGGTCAGTGGTGGCGAGGATGAACTTGACGTAGGGCGGCGGCTCTTCCAGCGTCTTCAACAAGGCGTTGAACGAGTGGCTGGAAAGCATGTGCACTTCATCGATCAGGTAGACCTTGAAGCGCCCGCGGCTTGGCGCGTACTGCACGTTGTCGAGCAGTTCGCGGGTGTCTTCGACCTTGGTGCGGCTGGCGGCGTCGATCTCGATCAGGTCAACGAAACGCCCCTCGTCGATTTCCCGGCATACCGAACAGGTACCGCAGGGGGTCGAGGTAATGCCGGTTTCGCAGTTCAGGCACTTGGCGATGATCCGCGCGATAGTGGTCTTGCCCACGCCGCGGGTACCGGTGAACAGGTAGGCATGGTGCAGGCGCTGGTTGTCCAGGGCGTTGATCAAGGCCTTGAGCACATGGGTCTGGCCGACCATTTCGCGGAACGAGCGCGGACGCCATTTACGTGCAAGAACCTGATAACTCATCGAAAACCGTCAAATAGATAGACCAAAGACCGCTAATCCTAGCGGAGCAGGCCTGAAATTGCATCCGCTATGCAGCCTGACGTATAAGCTTTGTTCGCCGGGATGCCGATGCTGCACAGGGAGAAGTGGATGCGCTGGGTTTTGAGCCTGCTTATGTTGTACGTCGGTTACCTGCCGGCGCATGAGTTACCGCCTTTGCGCTTTGCCATCGCCGACAGTTGGACCATGCCGCTGATACGCCTGGAAAACAACCAGCCCGTGGAAGGCATCATGTTCGAGCTGATGAACAGCCTCGCCAGTCATGTGCAGCGTCGCCCTGAATTTCACGTAATGCCACGCTTGCGCCTGCAGACAGCGATGGAGCGCGGCAACGTAGATGTGCGCTGTTTCGTCATGCCCTCCTGGAGCAGCGGGCAGTCAGACAACTTCAGCTGGAGCCCACCGCTGTTCAAGCAGCGCGACTGGCTGGTAGCCCGCGCTCAGGAAGCAACGCCAAAGCGCCTGGCGGACATCCCCAGCGAAGTGATCGGCACTGTCCTCGGCTTTAACTACCCTGCCCTGCAGGGGCAATTTGACAGCGGCCACTTCAAACGTGACGACGCCCGTAACCAGTTGCAAGTGCTGCAGATGCTGCAAGCCGGTCGCTACCGTTATGCGGTCAGCAACCAGCTGAGCCTGGACTGGTTCAACCGCTCGCTACCCGAAGCGCAACGCTTCAAGCCAGTGGCAATGCTGGAGGAACAGGCACTGAGCTGCTACATGCGCAATGATCCTGAGGTGCCCGCGCAAGGTATTCTGCGCAGCCTCGAAGCGATGAAGAAGTCTGGGGCAATCGAGCGCATGATCAATCGCCATACAGCAGTACCGGACGACCAGACGCAAGCAGGCACGACGATACGCGCAATACAGGATGATTAAAACGAAGGGGGATTTGAAACAGGTACAAGCGCCTGGCTTGAAATAGGTGGCGACCCCACCAGCCACACCCCGGCACTCGATGTTCCCGCTATGGCTGCTCCCTTCCGGGCCTGACCAGGTTAACGGGTAATCAATGCGGGGGGACCGATGGGGTCACCATAACGCAGCTCATCTGGCGACGAGCCGCGCCATTGTACCGGCATCAAGTGAAGATACAACCTCTAATTCAAAAAAAACCATCACCACTCAATGACTTGGCTCTGCCCTACGGCACCTGCCGGGTAATCCGCAGGTGGATAAAGTGCAGTTTGGCCACTACCGGCTTGCCCAGCACGAAGGGGTAGAAATCCACCTGCCCCATGCTGCGCGACAGTTCGTTGAGCATTGCCGAGAGTTCAACCCAGGCATTGAGAAACGCCAGGAAGCGATCCCCGTGCGGGTCATCCGGGCGGTACAGGTCCTCGGTCTGGAAAGGCGGATAGTCGAGGTCCAGGCTGCTGGCGTTCATGCCCAAGGCCAAGGCGGTGTCCAGGGCATCGGTCATGTGCAGGTAATGCGCCCAGGTTTCCGCCCAGTCTTCCCACGGGTGCATGGTTGCGTATGCGCTGACATGGGCCTGCGCCCAATCGCTTGGCGCGCCCTGCTGATAATGCCGTTCGAGGGCTTCGGCGTAGCTCTGGCGCTCGTCGCCGAACAACGCGCGAAATTCCTCCTGCCATATTGAATCTGCGATCAGCCGATCCCAGTAGTAATGCCCCACTTCATGGCGCAGGTGACCGAGCAAGGTTCGATAGGGCTCGTGCAACTGCACCCGCACTCGCTCCCGCCAGTCGTCGTCGGCCTCGCGCACATCCAGGGTGATCAGACCATTGGCATGGCCGGTGGTAGGCGCATTGCCTTCAAGGTCTACGCCGATAAAGTCAAACGCCAGGCCTTCAGGGTGTTGCTCGCTTTTCGGCTCGACGACCAGGCCCAGGTGCAGCAATTGCGCGGTCAGGCGACGCTTGGCTGTTTCCAGCTTGCGCCAGCGCGAATGGTTTTCCACCAGCGACAGGTCAGGGATGGTGCGGTTCAGGCGACAGGCCAGGCACAGGCTGTGAGGGTCGTCAGCGGCCAGCAGCCAGTTGCAGGCCGCTGGGGTATCGAGATTGGCGCAACGGCGCAAGGCACCGGCTTCAGGCTCGCCATCGAGCAACCAGAGCCCTTCGCCAGGCCCGGGCGCCAGGCTGGCGACCAGGTTGCCCTGTGGCCAGTAGCCCAGCGCCGCCTGACAGGCCAGGCACTGGCTGTTGCGAAAAAACACCGACTGCCCGCACTGGCATTGCCAGACCCGATCCGGCCGTTGCTCGCGACTGACAAAGGTCGCGGCAATCCTGGCGCCCAGCTGCTCGAAAAAACGGTACATGCGATCCCTCCTGGCGGCTTGCCAAGACTAGACCATGGAGACCACCATGCGTTGCCGTGTTTACACAGCGATACCGTGTTCAGCGAGGAAGGTCACGAAAGTATCCTCGTCCAGCACCTTGAGCCCCAGCTCGTTGGCCTTGGCCAGTTTGGAGCCAGCACCAGGGCCGGCAACCACGCAATGGGTCTTGGCCGACACCGACCCCGCGACCTTGGCACCCAGGCTTTCCAGCTTGTCCTTGGCGACGTCGCGGCTCATGCGCTCAAGGGAACCGGTCAGCACCCAGGTCTGGCCGGCCAGCGGCAAGCCGGCAGCGACTTTCTTCTCGCTCGACCAGTGCATGCCGAATTCACGCAGTTGTTGGTCGATTCTGCGCACCTTTCCTTTCGTGGCTTCATCTGCAAAAAAAACGCGCAAAGCATTCTTGGCGTTTTGACTCACTCCCTTGAAAGAGCTCAGCGATAGCCAATCCTGACTAAACTCAATCAGGCCTTCGATATCTTTCACCTTTTCCGCCAGCTTGGCCGCCCCCGTGATTGCAATCCCGGTGATATCAAGCCTGACGACAAACTGCTCCAATGTCGCTCGGACCGGCTGTGTCATGCTCTCCTCTGTTGGAAGACCATACTCTTTCAGATCCGTGATGACCTGAGCGTTGTGGTCATCTGCAAAAAAAGAATGAATCTCGTGAGCAGCCTCCACACCGACATCCGGTAGATAAGTCAGCACTTCAGGCATAGCTACACCAATACGTTCAAGAGACCCCAAGGATCGGGCCAACACTTTGGCGGTTTCTTCTCCGATCCCGGGAATTCCCAACGCAAAGACAAGCCGAGCCAATCCAGGCTGCTTACTATCCCTGATCGCCTGTAGGAGTTTTTTAGCGGAGACCTCTGCAAAGCCTTCTAAATCAATCAACTGCTCGAACTTAAGCTGATACAGGTCCGCCGGCGATCGAATCAGCCCTTCATCAACCAGCTGTTCCACGCTCTTGTCCCCGAGGCCATCTATATCCATAGCTCTTCTAGATACAAAGTGTGCAATGGCCTGCTTGAGTTGCGCCTTGCAAGCAAGTCGTCCGGTGCAACGATAAACCGCTCCCGGCACCGCACTAATGCGACCCTTAGCACGCTTCCGCAGTTGTGTAGGCTCTACAGGAGAACCACACACCGGGCACGTTGATGGAACAGGAATGTGCTTAGCATCAGCGGGGCGCTTCTCTGTAACAACGCTAACCACCTGCGGAATCACATCCCCCGCGCGCCGGACCAACACGGTGTCCCCGATCAACAGGCCTAACCGATGAATTTCTCCCATATTGTGCAATGTGGCATTTGACACGATGACACCTGCAACCTGAACAGGCTCCAATCGCGCAACAGGCGTGACAGCCCCCGTTCTCCCGACTTGAAACTCAACATCAATAACCTGCGTTTCGCGCTCTACAGGCGGGTACTTATGAGCTAACGCCCACCGCGGCTCACGAGCGCGAAAGCCCAATTTCCGCTGATCCGCGACGCTATTGACCTTATAAACGACACCATCAATATCATAAGCCAGCTCATCCCGACGCTGCCCAATCGCTTCGTGGTATCGCATGCACTCGTCGATACCCTCAACAATCTTCAGCTCATTACTTACCGGCAGCCCCCAGGCTTTCAATTGCCGCAGTATTTCGCCATGACTACCAGGAACACCTTGATGTCCTTCCGGCACACCGTAGGAGCAAAATGTTAAAGGTCGGCTTTTGGTAATATTCGAGTCAAGCTGCCTCAAACTGCCGGCAGCAGCGTTTCTCGGGTTTGCGAACGTTTTTTTACCCAACTCCTCCTGAGAAGCGTTCAACTGCTCCAAGCCGGCCTTGGTCATGTAGACTTCGCCACGCACCTCAAGCACACCGGGCCAATCGCTACCCTTAAGCTTTTTCGGAACAGACTTTATTGTCCGAATATTTTCAAGCACATCTTCGCCTGTAGTGCCATCGCCTCGGGTGCCCGCCCTGGCCAATTCACCATTTCGATAGATGATACTCACAGCTAACCCGTCGAGCTTTGGCTCACAAGCGTAAGTCACCAAAGCGCTTTCACCGAAAAGATCGGCCTTAACCAACCCCAGCCCTTCAACAACACGCCGATCAAAATCTCGAACCTGAGTCTCGTCGAAAACACTCTGAATGCTAAGCATCGGTACATCATGGGTGACCTGTTTAAAACCAGGCAGTGTCGCCCCTCCCACCGTCAGAGTTGGCGAGTCTTCACTGCCGAACTCAGGATGCTCAGCCTCCAGCCTCAGCAACTCACTGAAAAGTAAGTCGTACTCGGCATCTGAAATGCTGGGTTCGTCCTGCTCGTAGTACAGGCGATTGTGCTCGCGGATCTCTGCTCGCAGTTCAAGGATTCGGGATTCGGCGGTCATTTTCGTATTCTCTTGCAAAGCAAAAGAGCAGCCTGGGCTGCTCTTGCGTGTTCGGGGTCGGCCTTGAGGGCCTCATCGCGGGGCAAGCCCGCTCCTCCCCATAGGGGAGGGGGTGGTCTCCGCGTTTTTTTTGTTT